>JAQTSL010000117.1 GCA_028711355.1 Rhodoferax sp. | reverse complement strand
TGCCTTTGAGCGCATCGTGTCGGTGAACGCGGCGTTTTCGACCATCACCGGGTACACCGCTCAAGAGGCTTTGGGTCAAACTGCCGATTTGTTGCGCTCTGGCGTACATTCCGCAGACTTTCGGGCCCAGGTGCGTGCAGCCATGCTGGGCGATGGGCCTTGGCAAGGCGAAATTATTGGCAAGCGTAAAAATGGCGAGTTGTTTCCACAGTCGGTCTCGATCAGTGTGGTGCGCAATGACGCAGGCCAGGTAACCCATGCTTTTTCCATTTTTTCTGACATCAGTGTGCTGCGCGCTGCCGAAGCACGTATGCAGCATCTGGCCAATTTTGACAGCCTGACGGGCCTGCCCAACCGAACCCACTTTCACCAGGTGGTGGACGTCGCCCTGGCCAATGCCCGGCGCAATGATGGTAACGGAGCTGTGCTGGCGCTGAACTTGCGGCGCTTTCATGCCATCAATGACACCTTTGGCCATGAGTTTGGTGACGAACTGCTGCGCCAGATCAGTCAACGCCTGCGCCACGCGCTGCGCGATGAAGATGTGCTGTCAAGATTTGGCGGCGACGAGTTCGCCGTTGCTTTGCTGGACGTGCAAAAGCGCGAGCACGGGGGTATCGTGGCACAAAAGTTACTGGCCGCGCTCAAACCAGGCTTTAGCATCGACGGCACCGAAGTGCATACCCGTGCCAGCATCGGGATTTCGGTTTTTCCAGACGATGGGGTTGATGTTGCCACGTTGCTGCATCACGCAGATATTGCGGTCAAGCGGCTCAAGGCCGAGGAAGATTCCGGGTACCTGTTTTACAGCCTGGAGATGGACCGGCGTGCCAGGGAAAGGTGGCAACTCGAAGGTGAGCTGCGCCAGGCTTTGGCAGACCGGCATTTGCTATTGCACTACCAACCCAAGGTGAGCCTGCGCAGCGGCCGCATTGTGGGCGCCGAGGCGCTGATCCGTTGGAGCCATCCCACCAAAGGCTTGATTTCACCCGGTTTTTTTATTCCTTTGGCCGAAGAAACCGGGCTGATCCTGGAGATTGGCGACTGGGTTCTGGAAGAGGCCTGCCGGCAAATTAGCGCCTGGCGAGATGCCGGTATCGAGGTTCCTTTGGTGTCGGTCAACCTGTCAGCACGCCAGTTTGATCCGCTCTTGCCAGCGAGGATGCAAGCGGTGCTGGACCGCTACCATCTGCCCGCGGCCAACCTGCAACTTGAAATCACCGAAAGCCTGTTGATGCGTGGCGCAGAAAGTGCCATTCAAATCATGAATGCCTTGGTGGCGATGGGGCTGGCACTGTCAATGGATGACTTTGGTACCGGTTATTCCAGCTTGGCTTACCTAAAGAAATTTCCAATCTCTTCGCTCAAAATCGACCGCTCGTTTGTGATGGGAATCCCGGTCGATCCCAACGACTGCGCCATTGCCCAGGCCATCGTTACCATGGCCCAGCAGTTGCGCCAGGAGATTGTGGCCGAGGGAATCGAGACGCGTGAACAAATGCATTTTTTGCGAGCCTTGGGCTGCGATCAACTACAAGGCTTTTTGTTCAGCCCGGGTGTGAGTGCGCAGGTGTTTGAAAAGATGGTGCAAAGCAACCAGCGTTTGGCACTGGACTAACGTTCATCCGAGATTGTTCATTAGGGATTGGGACGGCAGCGAGTGCACTTGCGAGGCAGTTTTGCCAAAAATGACCGCAAATGCGTCGCTGACGCCCAAGCAGCTCCGAAGGTGCGCCTAATGGACA
Source organism: Rhodoferax sp. (assembly GCA_028711355.1). Taxonomy (GTDB): domain Bacteria; phylum Pseudomonadota; class Gammaproteobacteria; order Burkholderiales; family Burkholderiaceae_C; genus Rhodoferax. The sequence goes on along the minus strand of JAQTSL010000117.1, from coordinate 8,376 downwards.
ATCTCGGTTTAACCTGATCGTGGGTGCAGGTGGGGGCTGAAGCGGACGCTGGTCAGTCGCGATTCAAGCAGGCACCGGGCAAGCTTGCGGCTGATGGATGGGTAGCCAGACGGTGAAGGTGGTGCCTTTGCCCGGTTGGCTGTTCACGTCAATGCGCCCACCATGTTTGTCGATGATGCCGTAAGACACCGACAGGCCCAAGCCCGTGCCTTTTCCGACCGGTTTGGTGGTGAAAAACGGATCGAAGATGCGTGCCAGGATGTCTGGCGCGATACCTGATCCGTCATCCGAAACGGCAACCCACACCTGATCGTCGGCACGGCCGCTGCGCAGGGTGATGTGGCCATGATCAGCAATCGCCTGGGCGGCATTGACCAGCAGATTCATGAAAACCTGGTTGATCTGGGAGGGGCGGCACTCCACCATGGGCAACTCGCCCAATTCGCGAACAATGTTAGCCTTGTATTTGATCTCGTTCCAGACCACATTAAGGGTGCTTTCCAGCCCGGCATGCAAGTCGGCCAGTTCCAGATCCTGGGCTCCGGTACGTGAAAAATCCTGCAGATTCTGAACGATCCGGCGCACACGCGTCGTTCCTTCGAGGGACTCGTTGATCAGGTTGTCAATGTCTTCTCGCAGAAACACCAGATCAATCGCGTTGCAGCGCTCATCGATCTGCGTTTTGACGGATGGATGGGTCGCCAGCAGCGGTGTCACCGCGTGGGCGATCTCATCGACCAGTCGCAGCAGATCGCCAATGTAGTTTTTAAGGGTCCCAAGGTTGGAGTTGACAAAGCCGATCGGGTTGTTGATTTCATGGGCAACGCCAGCCGCCAGTTGACCAATCGAGGCCAGTTTCTCGGATTGCTGCAACTGGTTATGAGCGGCTTCCAGCTCTTCGATCAGCACCCGCTGCTCTTCTTTCTCGCGCTGTAGCGCACGGGTCATTCTTTCGTTTTCCCGCAGCGCCGCTTCAAGTTCCTGCGTCCGCTCGCGAATCTGTTTTTCCAGCGTGACCGCGGTCTGGAAGATGCCGAAATCAGAACCCTTGGCGCACATGTCACGTTCGGCACGGTTCATCAAGGCGGTGACCATCTTTTTCAGGCGTGTCACCTCGGCTTGCAGCGTGACCGTCTGCGCCGCCGGGCCAGGGGCGTTGGGATCAGGCATCACGGCTATCGCACGGCTCACCAAGGGCGATTCCGGTAAAGGTTTGATTCACATGAACACCGCCAAATTGCTCGCCATAGGTACAGAAGCCGACCGTGTTGTTGTCTTTCAGGATTTGGCTGACGGCTTCTTTTTGGTGGTTTTCGGTGATTTCAATGTTGCGCAGCACGCAATCGCATCCGAAGGTGAGGGCGATCGGGCCGATGTCGTGACTGATGCGCTCGAAGGTCTGTGACAGGTTTTGAATCAGATCGACACCCCGCGCCACGCGCAGCACCAGTCCTTCGTCGATGGCACAGAAAAAGGTCAGAGGCCCGGTGGGGTCAACTTTCTGGATCGAGCGCACATAGTCGGTACCGTCCATCACCACCACCACCGGGTTGGCGGCGAAATGAAAGAGCGTCAGCTCTTTCAGGTCAAGGCCCAGAATCCGGGCGTATTCCTCGGCAGCGGGCAGGCCGTTGATTTCCGTGACGATGCGTCGGGCCACATCGGCTTCGGTCACCACCAGACGTTCGCCTTCGCTGACGAAATGCTGGGTTTTGAAGATTTTGAAGGGCAGCGGGGTCTGGATGAGCACCAAGACGGCACTGTCGGCATGAAACGCGCCGTCGTGAAAAACCCAGGTGCGCTCGAATTTGCAGTCATCGCCGGCTGAACCGCCGCACAGGGCGATGTTTCCCAGCGCCGCCTGAAGTGTTTGCACCACGGGCTCTTCGCGGATTGAGAGCCCGTCAATCATGAAAAAGGCGAAGGTGTTGTGGGACGAGACTTCGGGTGTCTGGCGTTCCAGGCGTTGCATGAGTTGCTGGGCAAAAGCATACCCCTGGGGGAAATCAAAACTTTTCAGGGACGGCAGGCAACCGGCGACGGCAGTACAGACACCGGCGGCAAAACTGACCCCTGCCAGGCTGTGCGAGAGGTAGCCAGCCGGGCCTATTTCCCCGGCCGTGGTGCAGCCAACGACCTGAAGCCCGGCAAATTGCTGGTTGATTTCATCGGCAATCGCGTCCAGGTCGTAGTTGCTGGAGCAGAAAAAAACGACCAATGCCGTGTTGGTTTGCCGCAGGCTGGTGTGCAGCTCACGCACTGCCTGGCGTGGGTCGGCGGCACAGGAATGTGCTCGCTGGATGTCTGAAGTCATGGGTAGCCCGTGATGCCCGATTGGGATTTGGTTCACTATCCCTGATCTGGAAATTGCTTTTCGCAATTATGCAACCACGGCAGCGTGGCGGGTATCAGGGATTTACCGGTAAACCACAGGGGATGATGCAGCGGGCTCAAGCCCGCTAGGTGGTTAAGAATACAGGTTAAGAAAACAGGAGAAAAAAGAGGGTCAGGTCGCCAGTGCGGGTTGCATGGCTCCCATCAATGTGGCAGAAAACTCGGCCAATGGCATATCGATGCGGGTGATGGCTTGCTCGGCCAAAAAACGTGCTTCCATGCGGGTCGGCGCGTTGGGCAACACCGCCCAGTGGCAGTCGCTGGAACGCTTCATGATCTGGCGGGCAAAGCAGCGGCTCAGTTGGTCGTCAAAGCGGCAACCGACAAACAGAAAATGGCGCCCGCTGCGCCATGCCTGCACCGCTGCTGGAATGGGTGTCTGGATGTCAATTTCGGTCAACACTTCCACGTAGTCGCTGTCAGACACCAGGTAGTTGCCAGCCGGGCCATGGCTGCCCATGGGTTTGTAGAGCAGTCGGCCCGGCTTGGCCGATAGTTCGGCCAGCGCTGTGCCATCGGCAGCATAAGCGCCGGTCCATTGACCAAAATGTTCAGATTGAGACAAGCCCTGCACCTGCACCCAGTTACCCGGGGTTTGTGCCAGGCTTGCCGCAAAAGTGTCGTCGTACCAGGTATCGACCCACAGCCCGGCACCGCTTGCCGCCAGGGCCAGGTGAAAGGGGGAGGGTGCGGGTGTCGCGGCAAACGCTTGGTTCATCAGGTGCACCACCGACTTGCGGTGCTTGAAGTTCTCGATGAATTGTGCCGCCTGCGTCAGGCGCTTGCGAATTTTGTGCGGCACGCTGACCTTGCCGGTCATGTTTTCGGCCAAGACCTGCGGTGTTGCGGGCACTTCGGAGGCGCTGCACAGGGACAGCATATCGGGTCCCAGATACGGTATGACAGTGCCCGCCGCCAGCCGCTGGGCGATATCAATCATCACATCTTGGTTGTTCATGAACAAGCCTTTAGTCTTCGGTCAGGATCAGCGCCGTGGCCAGGTCTGCTTGTTGCGTCATCGACAGGCACATGCCACTGGAGGTGGCCAGATAGACGCATCGGGTGCCCAACTGCAGGGTTGGAATCTCGTCTCGCATGTCCAGGGCATCTACCACCAGCACCCGCATCCCGGGGTCACGCGCACGCCAGATGGCTGCCGCTTCGCGCACGGATGGGGCAGCTTGAATCACTTCACCCGCAGCGTGCAGATAGTCAGAGGTCATGGCCATGCTCAGTTTCCCGCATCTTCTGCCAGCGCCAAGCGACGGGCTTCAACCGTAATGGGTAGCGGTGTATCGGCCGGCAAATCCGGCAGGTCAAACTGCCAGCCGTTGGCCAGCGTGACCAAGCCGCCCCACATGCCTGGCCGGGCCATGGCGATGATGGGTTCCTCCAGGTCTTTTTTGGCGACGTAGCCGGTCAGCACACCTTTGCTGTCTTTGCGGATCATGAGTTTCATGGGAATCTCCTGGTAGGAATAAAGGGGGTGGCGTTGAGGTTCTGCTCAGGGCCAGAACTGGCGTTCGCTGTCGCGGCACAGGTAATCCAGCACGGTATCGAGCGCCTCGTTTTGAACCCGAGGTATCCAAGTCTGGCTGGCATGGTCGCGCGAACACAGGCACCAACGGCTTGCGTCGTGCGGAACCAGCAGCGCAATGTCGATCATGCCGCCCTTGGCATCCACTTTGCGCGAGCAGCACGGGCTTTGAATCCGAAAGCCGCCGTCCTCACGCGACACCCGTGGTTTGACATAGCGGTAGCGAACCCGCTGCCGCAGCGCGCGCGCCAGCCGATGCTGCGTCAGGTCTGACACCTGAGCGTTGTAGGGGACGACCAGGGCAGCATCCGCCGGGCTCACAGGGCATCCTCGGTTTCAGGACGCCATCCGCGGGGAACGGGTAGCAGCTCGATTTCAAGACAACCGACCACACAGCCATCAAACTGCACCAGATAGACCGGCTCATTCAAATTGTGTGCCAGGCCAATCTTGACGATCTCGCCGACTGAGCCGCGTGCTGCCAACAACGCGTCTGCCGCGCGCTCGGGGTAGCTGCCGTCGTTGACCAGATCGTCCAGGGCAACCACCCGCTGGCCCCAGGCATAAGCGGGTTCGCGGGGCTCGGCAATAGGCAAGGCAGTGGGTAAGGGGTTGGCTATGGCGCCGGGCAAGGTGCTGGTGTTCATCGTCTGGTTCCTCAGTGGGGGTGCATGGGTTTTGCCGAGCCGAGCAGCGCGATACCCTTGGCTTTGTCGCCCAACTGCGCCAGTACTTCATCAGGCAGGTTGTCGAGCGTGCAGAGCTCTTTGGCACGCATCCCGACCCGGTGGCCCGATTCGACAAAGTCCACCGCGTAGATGTAATACTGCTGCAAAAAGGTGTTGATGCTGATCACATAGCCGATCTCGCCTTTATGCACCAGTTCATCCCCGATGTCGCTGCCACAGTAGGTGCCGTCGTTGCGCACGGCGCAGCGTGCAACGACCCGCTCGCCAAAGTCAAAGCGCGGCGGTGCGGCGATCTCGATGTCGCCACTGATGTCGCTGTCGCGGTTGATATCAGCCATGGCTGAACTCACAGGTGACGTGGTTCGAGTTCATGGCTTGAGGCCGGTTTCAGTGCACCAAAACCGGCGCAGGGCGGCCTCGGCCAATGGCGCTGATGTCGACGGTGGTGACGATTGGTCTGAGCAGGGTCTCGGCGCTGCTGCAACTGCAAGCGGGCTTTTTCGGATCGGTAAACGTCAAGCCCGACTGACTGACCGCTTCCGTGTAGTCAATCGTGATGCCATCAAGCATCGAGCGGCTCTGCACGCCAAGAAACAGGCGCACGCCGCCCACTTCAAACATCTGTTCATCGCCCTGCGGAAATACTTCCGGGCTGAATGCACAGGCATAACCAGAGCAGCCACCCGGAGTCACCGCCAGGCGCAGCCCGGCCGCCGAGCCTAGCCCGGAAAAGCGCACGATGCGGCTGATGAACTTGGCCGCTGCCGGAGTGATGGTGATATTGACCATCAGACTTCGGTGATGCAGTCGTCCACCGGGCAGACAGCGACACACTGGGGCTCATCAAAGTGCCCCTCGCAGTCGTTGCATTTTTTGTCGTTGATGATGTAGATGCCACCCTTGACGCGGATGGCCACATTGGGGCACTCGGGTTGGCAGGCATCGCAACTGGTGCAGGTGGCGGTGTTGATTTGGTGGGCCATGGTGACGCTCCTATAAGTTCAGTAATGGAAATAATCAGGCGGCCGCAGCGGTGTAAGCGCCTTGGCGTATGGACGCGTCGCCACGGCTTTGGTGCACCAATGCACCGCTGGCCAGGCGCAAGCGATAGTCGTTGAACCAGTCCAAGGCGGCCTTTTCAATGAATTCGCCCCCATAGCGGTCCACCGGCTCAATGCCTGCGGCGGTGAGTTCGTCCTTGGGACAGCGACCGATCTTGGCCACCAGCACGGCGTGGCAGTCGTTGATGGCACGCACCACCGAGGGCAATTGATCGTCATCGCCATAGCCGCCCTGGCAGTAGTGATCGACCCTGCGGTGACCCACAAAAATGGCTTTCTCGGCAGACACTTCAAATACCTGGAACTCGGTGACGTGGCCAAAATGCGCATTCACGCGGCCGCCACCTTGGGTTGCTACTGCCACCAGTACCTTCAAATAACTCTCAGTTTTAATAGCGGCTGACGCTTGCTGCGCTTGCGCTCTGGCCGATTGTTGGGCTTGTCTTTGCACTGCCACCTGCTCTTGGTAGCGGCGGCGTTGGTCCAGGTCATAGACCACCTCCAACGGATCGGCCTGGTCCAGATTGAATTCGTCGCTACGGTCTTCACCCAGCAAGCCCACTGCATCCGCGCGGCACTGGCGGCAGTGGCGCATCAGTTTGGCGCCGCCCATGCAGGCGTCTTGCACGGCTCTGAGTTCTGCGGCGCTGGGCCCGCGCTGGCCGGTCAGGCCAAACACCGTGCCGTGCTCAGGTGCCGAGATCAACGGCATGATGTTGTGCAGAAAAGCCCCGCGTTTCTTGACTTCGCGATTCACGTCCAGCAGGTGCTGGTCATTGATGCCAGGGATCAGCACCGAGTTGATCTTGGTCAGCACACCGCGCGCGGTGAGCATTTCCAAGCCCAACATCTGGCGCTCGTGCAGGATTTTTGCGGCCTCATAGCCTTTGATGCGTCGGTGCTTGTAGAAAATCCACGGGTAAATATTTTCACCCACCGCCGGATTCACCATGTTGATGGTGATGGTGACGTGATCGACCTGGTATTTGCAGATTTCATCCACCCAGTCGGGCAGCGCCAGACCATTGGTGGACAGGCACAGTTTGAGGTCTGGGGCCCGCTGGTGCAGCATGCGCAGCGTCTCGAACGTCCTGGTCGGGTTGGCCAGCGCATCGCCCGGGCCGGCAATGCCCAGCACCGTCATCTGCGGGATGGCGTTGGCAACCGTCAGCACCTTTCGGACGGCTTGCTCTGGTGTGAGCTTTTGCGACACCACACCAGGGCGCGATTCGTTGGAACAGTCGTATTTGCGGTTGCAGTAGTTGCACTGGATATTGCAGGCTGGTGCCACCGCCACGTGCATACGGGCAAAGTGGTGATGCGCTTCTTCGGAGTAGCAGGGGTGATCTTTGACCTTGTCCCAGATCGCCTGCGGCATATCGGCAGGGCCCTCAGAAGAGCTACAACTGGATGGGCTCGCGCCGCCTTGTGCGCTGCAGCCGGCACCGGTCTCTGGCAGCGACAGGTTGGCACCGAGCGTTTTGATTTGACCGATGCTGACATAGGTTGTGCCTGGCATGGAACCGGTGAAAGCGCTGGCTTGCATGAAACCCCTTCTGGCGACCAACAGCGATCGACTGAAGGGGTAATAGCTAAATCCGTGCCACCCCAAAAACGACTCCCATTTGCCATGTTTTGTCGCATGTGGCACACGCTCTGGACGACTGACACCCCCATTTGCGGGACTGCTGTCAGTGATGCGACAAAGACAACATTCGGCTTTTAGAATTTTCTGACTTCAATGCCGTTCTTTTGCAGCGCGTAGCCCATTTGGCGCGGTGATATCTTGAGCAAACGTGCCGCCTTGGCTTGCACCCAACCGCAGCGCTCCATGGCCCAGATCAGGCGCTCGCGTTCGCCTTCGGGTTTGCCGTCGCTGTCGGGTGCTGGTATCGCACCGGCAGTGAGGCCTGCTTGAGCTTCCAGGTCGTCAGCTTGCGCCGTGGGCAGGGGCGGGGTGTTCGCCAACGGTGGTATCAGTGGCACTTCGACGACTGGAATATCGGTCAAGCGCGACGGACTGGCTGAGTCAACTCGTTCGAGGTGATGCAAAACCTGGGTCAGGCAATGACTGCCTTGGCACGGGAAAGCCAGCTCGGTGATGACATCGCCCGGCGCCATGGTGGCGGTGCGCTCGACACAGTTTTCCAGCTCGCGCACATTGCCGGGCCAATAACAACTGGACAAGACCCGCAAGGCTGCCGGGCTGAACTGGGCGGTGCGTCCATTTTCGGTATTGAAGCGGTCCAGAAAATACTTGGCCATGACGGGAATATCGTCACGTCGTTCACGTAGCGGCGGCAACTGGATGCTGACCACATTGATGCGGTAATACAAATCAGCGCGAAACTCGCCCGCTTGCACCATGCGTTCCAGATTGCGGTTGGTGGCCATGATCAGCCGCACGTCCACCTTGACCACGGTGGAGCCGCCCACCCGCTCAAACTCGCGCTCCTGGAGCACCCGCAGCAGTTTGGCTTGGAAAGCGGGTGAGATGTCACCGATCTCGTCCAGAAACAAGGTGCCACCGTGCGACAGTTCAAAGCGTCCCTTGCGCAGGGCTTGTGCTCCTGTAAAGGCTCCTTTTTCATGACCAAACAGCTCGCTTTCCAACAGGGACTCGGTGAGTGCGGCGCAATTGACCCGGACAAAAGCTTCGTTTTTGCGCGGCGACAGTTTGTGAATGGCGCTGGCG
>JAQTSL010000116.1 GCA_028711355.1 Rhodoferax sp. | reverse complement strand
TGGCTTTTGACCCGCACCACGGTGTTGCCCGGGCGTGGCCGCAGCGTCAAACACCTTTTGCTGCTCTGGCGTCAGGGCGGCGTACAGCGCCTTGGTGGCCACGGTGTGTTGGTCCATGGCGGCGCTCATGTCACCCATGCGTTGCGCGCGCAACTGCTGCATTTTGTCGAGCCGTTCGGGGGTGGTCAGTTTGGCGATCTCGGCTGGGTCGGGGCGCTGCTGGCTCATCATGCCCGCACCGGCCTTCATGGCGTCGGTGTAGGCAGTCCAGGCCGGTTCTTGCGTGGGCGTCAGCTTGAGTTGCGCTTTCAGTGCGGTGTTGCGTTGATCGATGCGGGCTTGCATCCTGGCTGGATCCAGCTTGCCCATGCGGTCGCCTTTCATGGTGTGACCCTGCATGGCACCTGGCTGGCCCATGCCGTCACACTGCCCGCTCATGGGGCCTTGCGAATAGGCAAATCCGGCAGCCAGCAACAGGCCGGTGATCAGCGAAAGTTTAAGACTGGTTTTCATGACAATTTCCTTCAGGTTGAAGCAGATGACCGGGCTGGCATCGGCATGGAAGGTAGTGTCAGGTCCCTATGTATCGGCTTGATGCGGCAACATCAAAGCTTTGTAAAGTTCGGTCGCCATTTTTCAGGCCTTTTGATGGGATGATCAGCGCCTCGTCAACGCATTTCCTGTCAAAAAAAAGGTCCCCGTGTTCAAAAACATCATCCTATACCGTATCGATGCCAGTTGGTCGGCCAGCGCTACGCAAGTAGAAGACAGCCTACAGGCTGGCCGCTTTGTTGAGTGCGGCGCATCGCAAGAAAAATCGCTCGGCTGGATCGAGCCACGGGGCCAGACCAACGGCCCGTTGCTGGAGTCAGTTGCTGGCCAATGGATCGCCAAGCTGATGGTCGAAACCAAGGCCCTTCCGGCCTCGGTGGTCAACCGCAAAGCGCAGGAGCGCGCGGCGCACATCGAAGCGACCACTGGCCGCAAACCAGGAAAAAAAGAAACCCGCGACCTGCGTGACGACACCCGTCTGGCGCTGCTGCCACAGGCGTTTACCAAGCAGTCCAGCGTGCTGGTGTGGATCGACCGTGAGGCCCAGTTGCTGCTGCTTGACGCCGCCAGCCAAGCACGTGCCGACGAGGTGGTGACACTGCTGGTGCAAGCGCTGCCGGGCTTTGCTGTAACGCTGGTGAACACCCAAACCTCACCGGCGGTGGCCATGGCAGATTGGCTGCTCAGCCAAGAGTCACCTAGCGGCTTCAGCGTGGACTATGAGTGCGAGCTCAAAGCCGCCGACGAGTCCAAAGCCGTGGTGCGCTACGCCCGCCACCGGCTCGACATCGAAGAAGTGCAGCAGCACGTCAAACAGGGCAAGCTGCCAACCCGCCTGGCCATGACCTGGACCGACCGCGTGTCGTTCGTGCTGACCGAGGGGCTGCAACTGAAAAAACTGGCGTTTCTGGATGTCGTGTTTGACAGCGCCAGCAGCGCCAAGGACGATGATTTTGACACTGACGTGGCACTAGCCACCGGCGAACTGTGCAAACTGCTGCCTGATTTGCTGGCCGCGTTGGGCGGTGAAATCGCCACCGTCTGACTTTTTATTTTTATAGATAAAAAGTGGCCGTAGCGCTTATTAAACAAGCGCTGGCAGCTACTTACCTTATAGCACTGCTGGATCCACGGCAAGCGCCATGGATGACCCGCTGGTTATTACTTTTTCATTGAACAAGTATTGAACCCGAAAATAGCGTACGGCGGGCACCAGCCAACGGCACCGGTGGCCAACGGGACCACCCCCAGCCAACCCCAGACACCGATGGTGCCGGTCAGCGTCAAACCGATCAAAACCAGACCCAGAACAATGCGTGCAATGCGGTCGATACCGCCAACATTTAATGTCATGACAACTCCTTGTAAAAATCAACGACGAACAAAAGACAAGGGGATTGGAATGCACCAACCCGTAAGCTGTCTGTGACTCGTGTCACCGGTCAGCGGTCAGCGGTCAGCGGTCAAGCGCCAGCTTTGACCGCCAGCACCGGGCAGTTGACCGACAGCAGCAGCTCTTGCGCCACGCTACCCATGATCAGCTTGCCCACCGGCGAGCGCTTGCGCAGGCCAATCACCAGTACCGACACCGGTAACGTATCGACCAGCGTCTGAATTTCTTCGACCGCGCTCTTGCCGCGCACAAACTGCTTGACCTCGGCGTTCAAACCGGTCTCACTCAAGATCCGTTCGACGCGCTCAAACGCCTGCACGTCCAACGCCGATGGATCCTCGACGTTGCCGCCAGGCGAGGCATTGACCACCAGCAAATGTTCGCTGCGGCGCTTGGCGATTTCAATGCCCTTGTCTAGTGCCGCCTGGCCCTCTGGGCGCGGTACGTAAGCTACGAGAATGGTCAAGGTGTACTCCTTAGTGAAATGGGTGGCCGCATCATCCGAGATTGTTCATTAGGGCTTGGGATGGCAGCGAGTGCATTTGCGAGGCAGGTTTGACCCGACTGAGGAGCCTGTAGCCGTAGCTACAGGCAACGAAGAGGGACAAAAATGACCGCAAATGCGCCGCTGACGCCCAGGCAGCACCGAAGGTGCGCCTAATGAACAATCTCGGATCATAGTGATGTCGCGCGGTCACCGCAACGCCGAGCAGTCCTTACAACCGCCAGAACCCCCGGTTTGCTGGCGTCATCCTGCGACCGGTGTCGCTGGCGTGACAGCGCAACGGGCGAGCGACCTTTAGACTGCGATCCGTTCGCTAAGCGGAATTGTGTTTCGCAGATTTACGCCGCCCGGAAGCATCAAAGAAGGCTGTCATTGCGGACTCCGATCCGCAATCCATGGCTCCAAATTCATGGATACCGGGTCCCGGCCCGATATGACAACCTGTTCTTTCACGTTAAAGAGACCCGTCCGAATGGACCCGACCGAAGATACCCAAGCGTTGGACAGTGCCGAAGAAGGCAAAGACCGCCAGTTTGTCACGGCATTGGCGCGCGGGCTAGACCTGTTGCGCTGTTTTCGGCCCAACGACGTGTACTTGAGTCACGCCGAGCTGGCACGTCGGACGAATCTACCTAAACCAACCGTGTCGCGGCTGATCTACACGCTGAAAAAACTCGGCTACCTGGCGTATTCCGACAGTCAGGGCAAGTACCAATTGGCCTCAGGCGTGCTGGCGCTGGGCTATTCCCTGCTGGGCCAGCTCGATTTGCGAAAAATCGCGCGCCCGGCGATGCAAGAGCTGGCGGAGTATTCCCAGGCGTCAGTCGCGATTGGCATTCGGGATCGCCTGCGTATGGTCTATGTGCAAACCTGCCAGAGCAGCGCACGTGTCACCTTGCGGCTGGATATTGGGTCGCGGATTCCGATCGCCACGACCGCCATGGGCAAGGCCCTGTTGTGCGGCTTGCCACAAGACGAACGTGACCTGGTGATGGACCAGATCCGGCTGGCTGACCAACCGGTCTGGCCGCGTGTCAAGGCCGGCGTTGAACAGGCGCTACGTGACTATCAGGAGCGCGGCTTTTGCCTGAGCGAAGGCGACTGGCAGACCGACGTGCATGCCGTTGGCGTGCCGCTGATTGACCCGATCGGTCAAAAGCAACTGGCGTTCAACTGTGGTGGCCCGGCCTATCTGTTGCCGCGCGATCTGCTCTTGAACGATCTCGGCCCCAAACTGGTGCTGCTGGTACGCAAGGTGCAGGCCGATCTGGGCACCGCTTGAGTTGCCTATTCCCATGAAATTAGAACTGTGAAGAAACCATGATCAGAGATACCGAAACCCTGGAGTTGTTGCTCAGCAGCGTTGGGCGATTTGTCCGTGAGCGGCTGGTCCCGCTTGAGGCCGAAGTGGCTGAGACCGATCAAATTCCTGCTGATGTCGTCAGCGATATGCGCGCGCTTGGCCTGTTTGGTCTCTCCCTGCCCGAACAATACGGTGGGCTGAACCTGACAATGGAAGAAGAAGTACTGTTTGCCTTCGAGATTGCCAAGACCTCGCCCGCGTTCCGATCGCTGATCGGCACCAACAACGGCATTGGCTCGCAAGGCATCGTCATTGATGGCACCGAAGAACAGAAAGAGCGCTATCTGCCGCGCCTGGCCACGGGTGAGATCATTGGCTCGTTTGCCCTGACCGAGCCCGACGCCGGCTCGGACGCCGCGTCGCTGCGCACCACGGCGGTGCGTGACGGTAACGACTACCTCCTGAACGGCACCAAGCGCTTTATCACCAACGCGCCGCAGGCTGCCATCTTTACCGTGATGGCGCGCACCGACCCTACCCTGAAAGGGGCCGGTGCCATTTCGGCATTTGTGGTGGAACAGGGCACGCCCGGCCTGTCGCTCGGGAAAATTGATAAAAAAATGGGTCAAAAAGGTGCCCATACCTGCGACGTGATTTTTGACAATTGCCGTGTTCCGATGGCCAATCTGATCGGTGGCAAAGAAGGTGTCGGTTTCAAAACCGCCATGAAGGTGCTCGACAAGGGCAGACTGCATATCGCCGCAGTCTGCGTCGGTGCGGCTGAACGCATGCTCAGTGACGCGCTGCACTACGCCTGCGAGCGGCGCCAGTTTGGCAAACCGATCGCCGACTTTCAGTTGATTCAGGCCATGCTGGCCGACAGCAAGGCGGAAATGTACGCCGCGCGCTGCATGGTGATCGACGCCGCCAGACGGCGCGACGCCGGGCAAGACGTGTCCACCGAGGCCTCCTGCGCCAAACTGTTTGCTTCAGAAATGTGCGGCCGTGTCGCAGACCGGTCGGTGCAGATTCACGGCGGCGCTGGCTACGTGGCCGACTACGCGGCCGAGCGTTTTTACCGCGACGTGCGCCTGTTTCGCATCTACGAGGGCACCAGCCAGATCCAGCAACTGGTGATTGCGCGCAACTTGATCAAAGCGGCGCGTTCGCAATGAGTCAAACCAGCGCCGTGTTGCTGACCGAACTGCCGGACCGGCTGAGCGACGTGCCGCGTCGTTGGGCGCGTCAATCACCGTTGGCGCCCGCTGTGCTAGCACCGGGGCTGGCGTGGAATTACCAGCAACTGGCTCATGCGATCGACCAAGCACAGGCTTTTCTGACACAGCTAGAGGTGCGCCCTGGTGACCGCGTGATGGTGGTGGGTGAAAACTGTGCGGCCCAGGTGGCGCTGCTGTTTGCCCTGGCCAGCATGGACGCCTGGTCGGTCAACATTAACGCCCGCCTGTCAGCGGGTGAAATCGGCAATATCTACAGCCATTGCGCGGCTCGGCGCGTGATTTTCACCACCGCCGTGTCAGCCGAAGCCAGCGCCCATGCGCTGCGTTTTGACGCCCAAGAGCACCGCTTGCCGCTGCTGGGCCCTTTGATGGTGAGCCCGCAGAACGAAAACTGCACGGCCGAACCGGTCGCGGCGTCTGGCAGTGAACAGGTGGCCGCGCTGATTTACACCACCGGTACCACCGGCCACCCTAAGGGCGTCATGCTGACGCATCGCAATTTGTTGTTTATTGCCGCCGTCTCCGGGCAACTGCGCGGGGTACAGCCCAACGACCGGGTCTATGGCGTGTTGCCGATGTCGCATGTCTATGGGTTGGCCTCGGTCTTGCTCGGCACTTTTTACGCCGGCGCCTGTCTGCTGGTCGAAGCACGCTACTCGCCGCAAGCCATGATCAGCGCCATCCGCGACCACGGCCTGACCATGCTGCAAGGCGTGCCCGCCATGTACGCGCGTCTGCTCGACTTCGACCGTCAAGGCTGGACGGCGGCTGGTTCGGCGCTGCGCTTCATCTACGCCGGCGGATCGCCACTGGACCAAACCCTGAAAAACAACGTCGAAGCCTTGTTTGGCCAGCCGCTGCACAACGGCTACGGCATGACCGAGACCTCGCCGACGATCAGTCAGACGCGGCCCGGACAACCGCGCCAAGACACCTCGGTCGGCACGCCCATTCCCGGTATCGAAATTCGGCTGGTTGACGCCGCCGGGGTCGATGTTGTGCCCGGCGAGCCAGGTGAATTGTGGGTGCGGGGTCCCAATGTAATGCAGGGCTATTACCGCGAAGCGGAGCTGACCGCGCAGACCATGCGCCAGGGTGGCTGGCTCAATACCGGTGACGTGGCGCGCCAGGCGCCCGACGGCGCATTGTTCATCGTTGGCCGCACCAAAGAGCTGATCATCCGTTCCGGCTTTAACGTCTATCCGGTTGAAGTTGAAGCCGCCATCAACGCCCATCCAGCCGTGACCCAATCCGCCGTGGTCGGCCGGTCGGTGGCCGATGGCAATGAAGAGGTGGTGGCCTTTGTTGAAGCAACGCCCGGTCAGGCGCTGGAGGCAGCCGGTCTGCGCCAATTTCTGGCGCAACGCCTGTCACCCTACAAGCTGCCCAACACAATAGTTTTCATGCCCACTTTGCCGGCCGCTGCAACCGGCAAGATTTTGAAGGGCCAGTTACAGCAACTGGCGCAGCGTATGGATCAAGAATTCTTAACCCCGGGGCAGTGAAGCGCCCCACCACAAAATGGAGACAGAGACGATGAAAACCATCTACAAGCAACTCGGTTTGGCTACGTTAACGGCGTTGGCCCTGACCGCCCATCAGGCCACCGCCGCAGAGTTTCTGGTTGGCGCAGAAATTCCCCTCACCGGCAACCTGGCGCGCGTCGGCTCCGGCATGAACGAAGGCATTTCGGTGGCGGTCGAGGTGTTCAACAAAACCAACGCCAAACACAAGATCAAGATCATCACCGCCGACGACGAATCAGCACCGGCCAAAGCCATTGCCGCGGTCGAGAAGCTGGCTGGCCAGGGCGTGGTGGCGATCACTGGCGGTTATGGCTCCAACAATATCGCACCGGCGTCCGACGCCGCCAACAAGCTGGGCCTGCCGTACATCACGTCGGGCGGGGTCGATGATGCACTGACCAAACGCGGCTACAAGACGTTCTTTCGCATCAACAACACGCAGGGTTATCAAAAAGCCGTGGTCGGTCTGCTAGGCGACATGAAAGTCAAAACTGTTTCCATCATTTACCTGACCAAGCAAGCCACCGGCGACTTGGCCAAGGATGTGCAAAAAGAGCTGGAGGGCAAAGGCCTGAAAGTCGCCACACACGCCTTTGATCCGGCCATCACCGACTTCAAACCGATCATCAACAAGGTCAAGCTACAGGACAAATCCGAAGCGATTCTGATGGTCGGCTACGAGAACGACTACGTTGGCATTTTGCGCGCTGCCAAGGTGCTCAAACCCGACGTCAAGGCGATGGTCGGTGTCTGGTCGCTGGCAACCCCCAAAATGGCGTCTGAGTTTCCGGACCTGATGCCGTCGGTCTATGGCACCGCGTTGCTGCCGTTCCCGGCCCAATTCAAAACCGCGGACGGCCAACTGTTTGCCGACACTTACAAAAAGCTGTTCAACAAGGAACCCGATTACCTGGGTCAGTTTGGTTATGTCCAATCGATGCTGCTGTTTGAAGCGATTGCCCGCGCCGCTGACAAGGGAACGGTCAGCAAGGGCGGCATTGCACAGGAGCTGAGCAAAACCAGCCGTGACACCCTGATTGGTCGCGTTGAGTTCAGCGAACAGGGCGATAACCTGAATTTTGTGCACCGCATGGGCCAACATCAAACCGGCAAGATCAGCATCGTCTGGCCCAGCAGCGACGCCACCGGCAAGATCAATTTCCCTGGCGTTCCCTGGTAACCCAGCGCGGCATTTATGCTTGAACTGATCGCCCAAGCGCTCTACTCTGGCGTGCTCCAGGGTGGCTCCTATGCGCTGATCGCGCTGGGGCTGGCCCTGGTGTTTGGCACCATGAGCGTGATCAACCTCGCGCATGGCGAACTGGTGCTGCTGGCGGCCTACATTGCCTACACGGTGGAGTCGCGGCTGGGCATCAATCCGGTGTTTGCCATTCCGTTGGCGATGGTGGCGGTATGCCTGTCGGCGATGCTGGTCTATGCCCTGATCAGCCTGATCCGCAACGACCGTGAGATCAATACCCTGATCCTGACTTACGGCATCGGCATCATTCTGACCAACGCGGTACTACTGATCTGGTCGGCCGACATCCACACCACCAGTTCGGCCTGGTTGCAAGACGCGATCGTGGTCGGGCCGCTGTACAGCATGCACAGTGAGCTGCTGTTTTTTGTGGTCAGCGTGGTGCTGATGGCGCTGCTGTGGTGGTGGCTGTCACGCAGTTGGTATGGGCGCGCCGTGCGGGCCGTGTCGAGCAACCGCGATGCTGCCAAACTGATGGGCATCAACCCGCGCCTGACCGAAATCATCTCGTTTGCCGTGGCCGGACTGCTGGCCGCCTTTGCCGGCGTTGCACTGTACAGCTACGGCGTGATTCAACCCTCTTACGGGCACGTGCTGACGGTCAAGGCCTTCATCATTACCGTGCTGGCTGGCATCGGCTCCATTCCAGGCGTGTTGGTCGGCGCCCTGTTGCTGGGCGTGACCGAATCGCTGACCGTGACCTTGGCCAGTTCGGCACTGCAAGAGCTGGCTGGCATGACGCTGTTTTTGCTGGTGCTGTTTGTCATGCCCAATGGCTTGTTTGGTGCAGCCCGGAGGCGCGGATGAAAACCAACCGGACAACATGGCTTGGGTTGCTGGTGGCCTACGGCGTGATTCCGCTGGTGCTGGGCCACAACAATTATGTGATGAGCCTGATCATCGCGTCGCTGGTGATTGGCGGCGTCGCGCTGGCTTGGGCGCTGCTTGGCAATTTGGGCGGCATGGTGAGCTTTGGTCATTCGGCGTTTTTTGGTGTGGGGGCCTATGTGTCGGCCATCCTGACCATGAAGGCTGGCGTGCCAGTGGTGTTGGCAATGGTGCTGGGCGGTGTCGGTGCCTTTGGCGCTTCTTTGGTGATGCTGCCGGTGTTGCGCTTACGTGGGCCGTATTTCGCCCTGGCGATCCTGGCCTACGCGCACATTTTCAAAATTGTGGCAACCGAGTGGGAGTCAGTCACGGGCGGTGCCGGCGGACTGTCCAGTGTGCCGCGCTTTCCGGTGCTGTTCGGGTTCGATTTGGGCAGCAAAGTCGGCAGCTATCTGATCATCCTGAGCGTGGTGCTGGTCTTTGTGGTCGCTTACAAGCTGATCCGCTCCAGCTATTTCGGCTTGGCTTTGCGCGCCATGCACGACAGCGAAGATGCGACCCGGGTAGTGGGTGTCAACAGCACCTTGCTCAAGGCGCTGATGCTGTTTGTATCGGCCTTCATGACCGGCGTGGTGGGCGCGTTCAATGTGCACTACATCAATTTTTTGGAGCCCGATTACGCTTTCAACGGGCTGTGGGTCACGCTGCCCATTGTGGCGGCCATTTTTGGCGGTTACCGCACCATCTTGGGCCCGTTGATCGGCGCGGTGACGGTTTATCTGGTGGATCAACTGATCTTTAAAAACCTGATCCCATCCGGCCATCAACTCATTCTGGGCGCGCTGCTGGTAGCGATGATCATTCTCAGCCCAGGCGGCCTGCTGCCGCTGCTGCGCAAGCGCAAGAGGAGTCAGCATCATGCTGCGTCTTGACAACCTGTCGGTGCGGTTTGGCGGCCTGATGGCGGTCAACAGCGTCAGTTTTTCGATTGGTGCGGCTGAAGTGATGGGGTTGGTCGGCCCCAACGGTGCCGGCAAAACCACGCTGTTCAACGCCATTTCAGGGCTGGTGCAACCCACCAGTGGCCAGATCCTGTTTGATGGCACCGACGTACTGCGCGCGCCATTGCACCAACGCGCCAAGATGGGCATCGGCCGAACGTTCCAGATACCGCAGCCGATGCATGAGCTCACCGTACGCGAAAACTTGCTGGTGGCGCAGCGCTTTGGTGCCGGCGCGGTTGACTCGCGCAAGATCGACGAGATTCTTGCCTTCACCAACCTGACCTCACGCGCTGAAAAGAACGCTGCCAAAGAATTGGCGCTGACCGAACTCAAGGCGCTTGAAGTGGCCAAAGCGCTGGCCACCGAGCCCAAACTGCTGATGCTCGACGAAGTGCTGGCCGGGCTGGAAACTCATGGCAAGCGCCGTTTCATGGCGATGCTCAAGGAGCTTCACGAACGCTACCAGGTGGGCATCCTGATCATCGAGCACGACATTGAGACCAGCGCCCATTTGTGCCAGC
>JAQTSL010000115.1 GCA_028711355.1 Rhodoferax sp. | reverse complement strand
TTGCCTGGAAACGTGCCACTACAAGCGGTTTTTGCTTTCAGATCAAAAATCGATGTAAGTTGTTGAATTCATTAGCGGGCTGGGGCGGGAAAACAGGATTTTTGGCGAAAAGGTGTCGAACTTGTGTTTCCTACTGGCAACAGCCCGGTATGCCATACGGCTATCGCCAGTCTTTACAACTTTTCAGGCAACAATTTCAGATCTATTATGGGAACCAGTTTCCTGATGCAAAGCTAACGCTAGAGACCATCATTCCCCCGCGTGCTCCTGAAGGCTCGGATTATTCCGAATGGGCGTTTTTTATTGTTAAAACGCAATAGCCTCATGCAAAGAGTTGCCCGAGATCTCAACCTTTCCATCGTCGTGCCGGTGTATCGCTCTGCGGGCACGCTGGCGGCGTTGCTACAACCCCATCACGCCCTCGCCGTTTCGCATCATGCGCCACCAGTTGACACAGCGTGCAGTTTTACGACTTGAACCGAGATTGTCCATTAGAGTTTTTCACGCCGATTTGAGGGAGACGGGCTCACCTGCGTTAGCCCACAAACCCTCAAACCAGTGTCGGCGTTGCCGCGCCACAGGGGTAATTGGGGTCACGGTACAATTAATTTATAAAATTGATAGCTGCTTGCGCTTATCCAACAAGGGCTAGAGGCACTTTTTATTCGAGTCCAACAGGACAAAGCTCCTGCAACTGCTGCGCCAGCGCTGCATCGTGCAGGCGCAGGGCACGCAAACCCTCCAGCGCGCGCTTTTTCCAACCCGGGCCACGGGTCAGGGCATCTGACCAGGCCTCTTGCAAGGCTTCAGGGTCGGTGGCCAACAAAAATTCAATCAGCGACGCTGCCTGCAAAACATCTTTGGCCACCTTGGTTTTGAAGGCGCCATTGCGCTCACCGGTGATCAACAGCTTGTGCACGGCGTAGCGCTGCGGCGCGGGCAGGTTGACCACTACGCAGCGACCGGTGGGGTCGAACAGGGTGGCCTGCTGCACGTCTTGCAGCGAAAACTCCATAAAACGCAGCGGCTGCAGGGCAACATCCAAGTGTTCGATGGTGATGGGCGCGTCGTCGTCAGACACCTTGGTGGTCAAAAAGTCGATTTGAAAATCTGGCTCCGTGGGATGCCGATAGCTTGCCCCTGCTGTGCCCCGGTATTGCATCATGGGCAAAAAACCTTCTTCCATACTTGTCAAGGCGGTACGCGGTTGCGCCGCCACGGTGGCTGGCAAGGCAATGGAGATATTTCGCCCGGCGTGCGCCAGATCAATGTCACTGGTTTGCTCGCCACCCACCCAGCGCAAACCCAATTGGTTGGCCAACGCCAAAAAGGCATGGGTACCCACCAGCGCCTGGACCTCAGCGCTGTCTTGTCCGACATAAATCTGCCGCTTGCTGCGTATGCGTCAGTTAGCCTTCGCCCGCTTGCCGCAGCACGGCTTGCAGCAGCCGCTCGCTCAAAAAGTACTCTTGCAACTGTAGCGCCAGTAGCAAGGGTTGCACGGCAGGCAGCAGCCCCAGGTTTTTCGCCAGCAACAACAACCCCGCCGTGCCGGTGATGGCGATATGCGCGTGCTCTGCCGCCATACGGCCACGCGCCTCGTCCACCATCACCAGCACTTCGTCACCCTGTGCCATGCGTTGGCTGGCCAGAACCAGTGCGCTGGCTTCAGCCATTTCGATCTGGTGCAAGTTGACCCAGTTGCTGCATTGCGCCAGCAAGACTTCTGTCATCGGCACTATTTCTAGCCAGGGTTGCTGCAGGGTCTGAAGCAGGCTGGTCGTATCGGGGAAAACCCCGCCTTGGGTGATCTCGCTGACCACCAGATCAGTCACCGACACCTGGTCGAACAAGGCGGGCAACAGGTTGAGCTGCCCGATCCGAGCCAACGCAATCAAAGGCCCGGCATCGGCAATGATGATCCGTTGCATGGTGGCCAAGCCGGTGCTTAGTTTTGAGCCGGAGCAGAGGTTGCGGCGCGCAACGCTGGCTTGACCCATGCTGCTGCCCTGGCAACCTCTTGTGCCAGGGTTTGGTCATCGTAATCCACCACGGGTAGGCCCAAACGCGCCAGGCGCGTCAACATGGCGGCCAAGGATTCGTCTGCAATTTTGGCAGCCGAACCCACCGAAACCAGCCGATTCTTGAACAAGCTGACCGCCATGGCTTGGCGCACATGGACAAGATCGGCAACGCCCATAAGTTGTTCAAAGCCGATCAGCATGGCATCGGGCTTGTCACGATTCATGACGATCACCATGTCGTCGCGCGCCTCACGCAGCGCTGTAGATGGATTGGACTTGAGCTGACGTACATTGACAACATGCATCGCGTTCTCCTTTGATGTAGGAACATCATGATTGTAAGTTGCATTCAAAAGTTTTACTTTGTGCGGGCATTACACTAGACTTTCAAAGTATTGCTACTGGAAGTATTCATGCCAACCACCCTCACCAGCAAAGGCCAAGTCACCATTCCAAAGCGCATTCGCGATGCTTTGAACATGTCGCCTGGCTGCCTGGTTGACTTTGCACTCAACCGTGAAGGCGGTGTGGTTTTGCTCAAAGTCGAAAGCCAGGCCAGCGGCCAGCCTGATCGTTTTGCAGCGGCTCGCGGTAAAGCAGACATTCCATGGCGAACCGATGATTTGATGACACTGCTGCGTGGTGAGCGTTGATTTAGCCTGAAAGCACTGCAGGTAAAAAATGATGCACAAGCAGCAACTTGCCAACGTGTTGCAAACATCCCCAGAGCTCGACCTGTCCATCGTTGTGCCGGTGTATCGCTCTGCGGGCACGCTGGAGGCGTTGCTGCAACGCCTGAGCCTGGTGCTGACCCCCATTACCGATCGCTATGAAATTATTTTGATTGACGACGGCAGCGCGGACGATTCCTGGGCGGTGATCGAGCGCTTGCGCCCGGCCTACGGCGCACACCTGGTGGCGGTGCAACTGATGCGCAACTATGGCCAGCACAATGCGCTGATGTGTGGTTTGGGGTTGGCGCGGGGTGAGTACGTGGTCACGATGGATGACGACCTGCAAAACCCGCCGGAGGAAATCCCCAAGCTGCTTGCGCACATCAAGCAGCATGGCCTGGACTTGGTCTATGGCTGCCCACCAGAGCGTCACCATGCCGGGTGGCGCAATCTGGGCTCCAAGCTGGTGCTGCATTTTTACCGCTCTGTATTTCGCCACCCGATCACGCCCTCGCCGTTTCGCATCATGCGCCACCAGTTGGCGCACAGCGTGCAGTTTTACGACCTCAACTTCACTTTTCTGGATGGACTGCTGGCCTGGTGCACCAGCCGGATTGATGGCATTGAGGTGGCGCATCACCCGCGCGCGCAGGGGCAAAGCGGCTATTCGCTGAGCAAGCTGCTGGTGCTATCACTCAACCTGTACACCAATTTTTCATTGATACCGTTGCAACTGGTCAGTGGCTTGGGTTTTGTCACGGCGCTGTCGGGTTTTGGAGTCGGTCTGTTTTACCTGATTCAATTCTTTGCGTCCAACATCGAGGTACCCGGGTTTGCCTCCACCATCATCGCCATTCTGATTTTGGGCGGTGCACAGCTTTTGGCGTTGGGCGTGATCGGCGAATACGTGGGGCGACTGCACCTGAACGTCAACCGTAAGCCGCAGTACGTTGTCCGGCAGATGCAGAGCCCAGCCTCAACCGAGCCTGAAGCGGCGTTAACCCAGGAGCGCTGAGCATGGCTTTTTTGACATCCGCGCAGTTGCAAGCCATGGGTTTTCACTCGCTTGGGCAAGACGTACGCATCAGCGACCGCGCGGCCATCTACAACCCCGAGCTGATCGACATGGGCGACCACTCGCGTATTGATGATTTTTGTGTGGTCTCGGGCAAGGTGTCGATTGGCCGCAATGTGCATATTGCCGTGTTTTGCAACGTAGCGGGTGGCACCGAGGGCATTCGATTTGACGACTTTGCCGGCCTCGCTTATGGCTGCCATGTGTTTTCGCAAAGCGACGACTACTCTGGCCGCACGCTCACCAATCCGACGGTGCCAGCCCGCTTCAAAAGCGAAACCAGGAAGGCAGTTCACATCGGTCGGCATTGCATTGTGGGAACCGGTTCGCTGATATTTCCGGGGGTCACGCTGGCTGAAGGTTGTTCGGTCGGTGCCATGTCAATGGTGACCAAGTCCACCGAACCGTGGATGATTTATTCAGGTGTGCCAGCCAAAAAACTCAAGGCGCGCAAGCAGGACTTGCTGGCGCTGGAGCAGGCCTATCTGGGCGGTCAATGAAACCAGCCACTATGCCAGCGCGTCAGCAATTTTTGCGCTACGTCCTGGTGGGGTTGGGCAGCAACGCCGTTGTTTATCTGGTCTATCTGCTGCTGACCCGTTGGGGCTGGAACCCCAAGGTCGCCATGAGCTTGCTCTACCTTGTTGGCGTGCTGCAAACCTTTGTATTCAACAAACGGTGGTCCTTCCGCTTCAACGGCGCTGCCACCCCGGCACTGCTGCGTTACGTAACCGCCTACGCAGTAGGTTATCTGATTCAATTGTTCGCACTTTTGCTGCTGGTCGATCAGATGAGGCTACCCCATCAATGGGTGATGGGTGTGATGATTGTGATCGTCGCCGCCATGCTATTTTTTGCACAACGGTATTGGGTTTTTCCGCCCACAACCAGCGGTAGCACGGCATGAAGCTTTGCTCAAATTGCCAAACTACTTTTGAGGCTGCCGAACTGCTGCAAATGGATGCCCGCCGCATTCCCTACGTCAATGAGTTTGATGCCATCGGCGCCTTTGACGTGCTGGAGCACATTCAAGAAGACGAGGCGGTTCTGGCCTCGATGTTTCAGGCGTTAAAGGCGGGCGGCGGCATCGCCATCACCGTGCCACAGCACCCCTGGTTATGGAGCGCGGCGGATGACCAGGCCTGTCATGTGCGTCGCTACAAAGTGGGTGAGCTGCGTCAAAAAGTGCAGCGCGTCGGCTTCAAGCTGGCGTTTGAGACATCGTTTGTCAGCCTGCTGCTGCCCGCCATGCTGGCATCGCGCCTGGGCAAGCAGCGCAAGAAAGCCGACGAGGCCGACTTGTCAGAGCTGCGCTTGCCCAGTTGGCTCAACGCGGTGTTTGAAACCACCATGAATCTGGAGCGACTATTGATCCGCGCCGGTCTGCGGTTTGGCTTGGGCGGGTCAAGGCTGCTGATTGCCACCAAAGAGAAAACCCCATGAACATCCCCTTCAACAAACCCTGAATGACGGAATTTAAGCCATATAAACATATGGCTTTTTCGTGCGTTGATGCTACCATGCAGCCATGACCACCGCCAAATTCGAATGGGATGACAACAAGGATGCCAAAAATCAAAGAAAGCATCATGTGTCATTTCAGGAGGCACAGGCGGCGTTTTCTGATCCTCGCCGTGTCATTGCGAAAGACCTGGCGCACAGTGAATCCGAAGAACGACTCTACTGTCTTGGCAAAGCCGGGGGCGGGATTCTGACGGTACGGTTCACCTATCGGCGCAAGGTCATTCGAATCATCGGAGCCGGCTATTGGCGCAAAGGAAAGGTTGTTTATGAAAAAGAAAATCGTTTACACAGATGAACCCATGGGCGACGTTGAGGTGGTCACTGATTTTCTACCGTCACCTGCCGAACTCGCGTTTCGCGAGGATGGCGTAAAAGTAACTCTGGCTCTCAGCAAGAGTAGCGTCGAGTTTTTCAAGTCAGAAGCATCCAAGCATCAAACCCAGTACCAGCGCATGATACGTCGCTTGCTCGACTCATACGTTGCAGCTCAGGGTACAGTGGTCGGCCATGCAAAGCGCGCAGTCAGCAAGCGCGCACCAATGTAGTCCTGGACTGTTCACCTCTGTTTTGATCGTTAACCCTTGGGAATCTCAAGAATCCCTGCCGTCAGAGTCTGCCCTATGAACATCCCCTTCAACAAACCCTACATGACCGGCAAAGAGCTGTGGTACATCTCGCAGGCGCACGCCAGCGGGCACTTGGCGGGCGATGGCCAGTTCACCAAAAAGTGCAATGCCTGGCTGGAACAGCGCATTGGCTGCCAAAAGGCGCTGCTCACCCACTCTTGCACCGCGGCGCTGGAGATGGCGGCCATCCTGGCCGACATTCAGCCGGGCGACGAGGTGATCATGCCGTCTTATACCTTTGTCTCGACCGCCAACGCCTTTGTGTTGCGCGGCGGGGTGCCGGTGTTTGTGGATATTCGGCCCGACACGCTCAACCTTGATGAGACCAAGATAGAGGCCGCCATCACGCCGCGCACCAAAGCCATTGCGGTGGTGCATTACGCCGGTGTCGGGTGCGAGATGGACACCATCATGGACATCGCACGCCACCACAACCTGCTGGTGATTGAGGACGCAGCGCAAGGCATCATGTCCACCTACAAGGGCCGCCCACTGGGCAGCATCGGCCACCTGGCGGCGCTGTCGTTTCATGAGACCAAAAACATCATCTCGGGCGAAGGCGGTGCGCTGCTGGTCAACGATGCCAGGCTGGTGGCGCGGGCTGAAATGGTGCGTGAAAAAGGCACCAACCGCAGCCAGTTCTTTCGCGGCCAGGTGGACAAATACACCTGGGTCGATGTGGGTTCATCCTTTTTACCGGGTGAAGTGATTGCGGCGTTTTTGTGGGCGCAGATGGAAGAGGCAGATGCCATTACCAAGCGCCGGCTGGACATCTGGGGCACCTACCACCAGTGGTTTGCCAGCCTGGAAAAAGCTGGCAAGGTGCAGCGGCCGACCTTGCCCAAAGAGTGTGTGCACAACGCCCATATGTACTACCTGCTGCTACCCACTCTGGCACAGCGCACCGCCATGATCGACCAGCTCAAGGGCAAGGGCATTCTGAGCGTTTTTCATTACATCCCGCTGCATTCGTCCCCGCGCGGAAAAGCGGTGGGCCGCACCGCCGGCGACATGACCCACACCGACAGCATCAGCGACCGGCTGGTACGCCTGCCGCTGTGGCTGGGGCTGGAAGAGCACCTGGCCGAGGTGATTGCCGAGGTGGTGGCAGCGGTATAGTTTTAATAGCTGCTTGCGCTTACCCAATAAGGACTAGAGGCACTTTTTACTATTGACCTAGTGCCCCCGTTTTTTTGCCGGCGATGCGGCTTTTGACGGTTGGCTCGCGGGTCTGAATCAGGCAAACGCCAATGGGCGCAACGGCTGCATTTGGATCAATTCATTGTGCAATTTGGTTTCGGTCATGTGATAGCAAGAAAAGGCCTGAAAGCAACCGCCTGATCAAAAGTTTTGATGTACATTGCCTAAGTAAGAATCACTATGTATTTTGAAGTTTTTTGACAGCGGCATCATTGCTTGAAATGCACCAAGAAAGTTAGCCAAAGTGGCTATCAACGAAACTCTTATTCACGCTATCGAATGGCGGGCCGCAGGAAGGTTGGGTATAGCGATGGATCAGCGCATCACAAAAATCATGCATCTAAACTCAATCGAACTTCAAGCTGTGCACTGCGTACTGGGCGCGCAGGATCCGGCTGGACGTTTTTGCTTTCAGCCCAGCCAACCTATTCACCAAATTGCTGAAGAGCGTGGTATTTTGATATGACGAAAGTTCGTGTTAACTACATCCCAACATGGCACTAGCAGACACCCTCATCCAGGCGATTGGCTGGCAGACGCAAGGCAGGCTTGATGATGCGGTCAAGGGTTTTAACGACGTGCTGGCGCAAGACCCGAACAGCCCCCATGCGCTGTATTCGTTGGGGCTGATTGCCATGAATGCGGGTGACCTGCCGCTTGCGCTGCAATGGTGCGAACGGGGAGTCAAAGCGACACCGCAGTTTGCGCCGCTGCGTTACCTGCACGGTGCCGTTTTGCAAGCCATGGGGCAAAAAGATGCGGCGCTGGCCAGCTACGATGCGGCCCTGGAAATACAGCCCGACTACCAAGAGGTATTGCTCAACAGCGGTGCCATGCTGCGCACCATGTTCCGGCACAAAGAGGCTTTGGAGCGGTTTAACAAAATCCTCACCTTCAACCCCAACCATACTGGGGCACTGGCCAATTGCGGCATCATGCTGACCGAGTTCAAGCAAAGCGAACCGGCCATTGCCATGTTTGAGCGGCTGCTCAAAATCAACCCTGATTACGACTATGCCCTGGGCTTGCTGTTTTTTGAGCGTATGCACATTTGTGATTGGACTGACTTTGACAAGCTCAAAGACCAGATCACACAAGAGGTGCGTGCTGGCAAACGATCCTGCAAATCCTTGGCTTTTATGTCTGCCTCAGACCAGGCCAGCGACCACCTGATTGCCGCTAAAACATTTGCCAGTGGGTATTGCCCCAAAAAGCCAATCTCGCTCTGGAATGGTGAGCGGTATCGGCACAGCAAAATCCGCTTGGCCTATGTGTCGCCCGACCTGCGGGAGCACCCGGTGGGCCATCTGATGGCGGGGATTTTTGAACACCATGACAAGTCGCGCTTCGAAACGATTGCGATCTCAATAGGCATTGACGACGGCAGCCGCCTGCGCGCCCGAATGCTCAAAGCGTTTGACAAATTTATTGATGTACGCGACATGACATCCGAGCAAATTGCGCGAATGATGCGCGACATGGAAATTGACATTGCCATTGACTTGGGTGGCTTTACTTCAGACACGCGCACTGACATTTTTGCCTACCGCGCGGTACCGGTGCAGGTGAACTACCTGGGTTACCCAGGCACCATGGGAACGGACTATTACGACTACATCATTGCCGACCGCCACATCATCCCACCGGAGCATCAAAAGTATTACACCGAAAAGGTAGCCTACCTGCCAGACACCTATTTGCCCACCGACAACAGCGTCAAGATTTCTGAACGCACGCCTACCCGTGCTGAATGTGGTTTGCCGGAAACTGGATTTGTGTTTTGCTCATTCAGCCACGATTACAAAATATCGCCGCCTGTATTTGATGTGTGGATGCGTTTGCTGGCGCAAGTTCCAGGAAGCGTCTTGTGGCTGATGTCACGGGGGGAGTTGGCGCAACGCAATTTGAGAAAAGAGGCGCAGGCACGGGGTGTTGATCCTGCACGATTGATTTTTGCTGGGCGTGTGCCTTTGGTTGAAGATCATTTGGCACGCTACCGGCAGGCTGATTTGTTTTTGGATACGCATCCGTACAACGCGCACACCACGGCCGCTGATGCGTTGATGGCTGGGTTGCCGGTGGTGACCTATGTGGGAAATTCATTTCCTTCGCGGGTGGCGGGGAGTTTGCTGGATGCCATATCAATGCCGGAGTTAGTGGCTGAATCACTGGAAGAGTACGAAAGAAAAGCATTGTTAGTCGCCAAAGATCCAGTGTTCAAGAAGACTTGCCGCGAAAAGCTCGTTAAGAACAAGGTTCATTCCTCACTATTCGATACCCAGATGTCTCTGCGTGATCTGGAATCAACCCTCATCAGTATGTGGCGCAGACAGAATTTGGGAGCACACGGTGATGAGCTATTTTGAAAATTGGTCATGTTCATGGCAGCTATTCGGCTACCAGTCAAATCGCGAACAGCTTTCTGGAATGCTGCCGATTCATCGCGTTAGCTAAAAGTCGCCCTCCATTTCTTCCTTATGTGTTTATCGATAAAGTCACCTCCCTCTTTGACGATGGACGAAAGCAATTGCATTGACGTGGCAATATTGGTGCCTATATACAAAGCCATGCTGTCAAATGAAGAACTGGTGGGCTTGCGCCAATCTCTCCTGTCCCTGAAAAATCGCCCCGTTACCTTCATACACCCCAAACAACTGGACCTAACGCTCTACCGCAGTTTGTCGGACCAAGCGCTATTTCAGGCCTATGACGAGGTCTGGTTTTCGAGCATCGCCAACTACAACCGCCTGCTGCTGTCAGCCGATTTTTATAAAAGCTACCTGGCTTATGAGTTTGTGCTGATCTTGCAGACTGACGCGGTGATTTTGCGTGACGATCTCCAGGTCTGGCTGGAAGCGGCTTTTGACTATGTTGGTGCTCCCTGGCCAAATGGTTATGAGTTGTTTGTCAATCTTGACAGGTACGCTGGAGCCAACGGCAAGGTGGTCAAGGCCCACGTTGGCAACGGCGGGCTGAGTTTGCGACGA
>JAQTSL010000114.1 GCA_028711355.1 Rhodoferax sp. | reverse complement strand
GCATCCACGAGGATAACCAGGCGCTATTGGGCAGTATGGAGCTGCAACGCGAGTACCGCAGTAAAGCCGAAACCGACGTTCTGACAGGGCTGCACAACCGGGTCTGGTTCCAGGAGGTCTTTCCAAAACAGCTAGAACTTTGTGAGCGTACCGGGCAGCAGACCTGCCTGCTCATGATTGATATTGACCACTTCAAACGTGTCAACGATGAGTACGGCCATCTGGTTGGCGATCAGGCGCTGCGTCTGGTTGCCGGCTCGTTACGCTCCAATCTGCGCTCCACCGATCTGTGCGCGCGCTATGGCGGCGAAGAGATCATCATCCTGATGCCGGGTTCTGAACTGCTGCAGGCACAACAGGTTGCCGAGCGCCTGCGTGAAGGTGTTGCCAACGCGTCTCTGGTCCTGCCGGACGGTCGCGTGGTGCAACTCAGAGTCTCAGGGGGCTTGGCGCAGTGGCAACCTGGTACCACCCTGGCGGACCTGGTCCGATCGGCTGACCTGGCACTTTATGAAGCCAAGGACAGTGGCCGCAACCGGATCACGCTGAGCCCGTCGATCAGCCAATTCTGATCGCGCCAGAATTCGGTCATGAACCTACATAAATTGTTGCCCCCAGGCCTGACCGTGCTGGAGCGTGGCTGGCTGTCCAGTAACAGCATCCTGATTAAGGGCCAGCGCGCAACCGCGCTGGTGGACAGCGGCTACTGCACCCACGCGCCGCAAACGCTGGCGCTGGTACAGGCAGCACTCGGTGGGCGCGCGCTTGACCGGCTGGTCAACACCCATCTGCACAGTGACCATTGTGGCGGTAACGCGGCGCTACAGGCCGCTTATCCGTGTCTGCGCACGCTGGTGCCGCCGGGCCATGCGGCTTTTGTGCGCCACTGGAACCCGGATCAGTTGAGCTACACCCCTACCGGCCAGCAGTGTCCGCAATTTCAGTTGGACGATGTGTTGCAACCCGGTGCTGATCTGACGCTGGGCGACCTGCGCTGGCAGGTGCACGCGGCACCCGGGCACGACCCGCATTCGGTGCTGCTGTTTGAGCCAGCCAGCCGCTGCCTGCTGTCGGCCGACGCGCTGTGGCAGCGTGGCTTTGGCGTGGTGTTCCCCGAGCTGGAAGATGAAGGCGGTTTTGCCGATGTGGCGGCCACGCTGGACTTGATCGAGGCGTTGACCCCGCTGGTGGTGGTGCCTGGGCACGGCGCGCCATTTACTGATGTGACGCCCGCTCTGGCGTTTGCGCGCAGCCGACTGGACGCTTTTGTCGCCAACCCGGCCCGCCACCTGGCGCACGCGGCCAAGGTGTTGCTCAAGTTCAAGCTGCTCGATGCCCAGCGCATGACGCGCGCCGACTTGCAGGCTTGGGCGCTCGGCACGCCGTATCTGCAGCGCCTGTTTGCCCGCCAGTCGCCCGACCTGGCGTTTGCCCAGGGGCTTGATGTGCTGGTGCGTGAGCTGGTGCGCGCGGGGGCGGCCACGCTACAGGCTGGTGTCTTGCATAACGCATGATTTTTGCCATTAGCCCTTATCCAATAAGCGCAACGAACTATGAAATTAAAAGCAATTTTGTTTGATTGTGACGGCGTACTGGTGGACCGCTATGCCGCTGACGTGCCAAGTGCTGTGCGAATTGCTGGCCGGGCGCGGCTGCCAGATGACTCTGCCTGAGCGCATGGCGTATTTTGTGGGCAAGACCGTTAGGTTGAAAGGAGCTTGAGTTGGACCCGTTTGTGCCGATAAAGAAGGTAAGCAACTTACCCGGAGACACCATGTTTACTTCTGTTCACCAACGCTCTGCCGCAGCGTACCAACGGGTTGACATCGAAACGGCGGTCAGTCAGGCTGACCCGCACAAGCTGGTTGAGTTGTTGTTTGACCGCTTGCTACAGGTGGTGGGCAGTGCCCGCGTTGCCATGAAGCAGGGCCAGATTGCGGCCAAGGGTGAGAATATCTCCAAAGCGGTCCGCATTCTTGACGAGGGTCTCAAACCGGCGCTGAATCTTGAAAATGGCGGCGACATTGCCGCCAATTTGAACGGTTTGTATAGCTATTGCGTGTTGCGCCTGTCACAGGCCAACTTAAGAAATGACGACGCTGCTCTGGCTGAAGTTGTGCGGGTGATCGAGCCGATCGCGCAGGGCTGGAAGCAAATGGGCGAGCAAGCCGGCGTCGGACATTGAAAATGATGCGTTCAGGGAGAGCCAGCCATGTCACAACAACTGATTGATTACTACAAGGCGATCGAAGACAGCAGCGCGCGAATGCTTGACGCTGCCAAAGCCGAAGACTGGGAGCAGGTGGTGCGTTTTGAGGGGGCCTGCGCAGTCTTGATAGAGCAATTACGCGCGCGCGCCAGCAGCGAACCATTGCAACCCGAGCAACGGGTTGAAAAAACCCGCATCATGCAGCGCATCCTGAACAACGACGCGCAGATTCGCTACCTGGCCGAACCCTGGCTGGCGCACTGCGAGCAAAGCACGCTGAGCCAGCCACACTACCTGCATTGACTGCTGCGTTGGCTGTCAGGAGGCGGCCATGGCGGTCGTATCATGCGGGCGTATGCCCCGTACCAAAATCGCTTTCACCTCGTGCGCGCGCCTCAAGCCCGGGCTGCCGCAAACCGCCTGGCGCGACATTCTGGCGGCTGACCCCGACTATCTGTTTTTGCTGGGTGACCAGATTTACATGGACTTTGGCCTGTGGCCATTTGCACCCGAATACCGAGGCAAGCCCAAACACTATCCACCGGCGCAGTTTGCCCGCGTCATGCGCGACAAGTATCAGCGCCAGTTCAGCGAGCCCAACTTTGCCGCGTTGCTGGAACATATGCGTGCCAAGCACGGGTTTTATGGTGTCTGGGACGATCATGACTTTGGCTGGAACAACGCCTACGGCAACGATGCCACGCTCTCGGCTGACGTGCATCTGGCCGAAAAGCGCGACATCGCGCGCGCCCTGTTTCACGAATTCATGGCTTGCGCGGCGCAGCCGCCCGAAGTTTATGGCGCGCTCGATACACCGCTGGCGCGCGTCATCTTGCTGGACAACCGCTACCACGCCACCCCCCTGAACGTGGCGCAGCCAGCGCTGATGGGCGCCCGGCAAATGGCGTTTTTGCAAGCCCAGTTGCAGCATGAGCGGCGCTACACACTGATCTGCGGCGGCCTGACGCTGACCTACAGCGCCGAAAACTGGTCGCGCTACACGACCGAATTTGCCCAATTTCGCCAGATGATCCAGGGCCTGCCCCGGCTGCTTTATTTGGGCGGCGATATCCACAAAAACGCGTTTGACGCGCCCGCGCCCGACGGTTTGCCGCCGTGTTACCAGATTATCTCGTCGGGACTGTGCGTCAACTATCTGGGCTTGCCGTTTGAGTTTGACCGGCGCCGCAACTGGACCCTGCTGACGCTGGACCCCGAGCAGGTCCAGGTGGAGCAGTTTGACAAGCATGGCGTGACGCGCTTTTGCATCGATGCGGCCAGTTGGCAGCATCAGGCGCTGGGGCGCCAGCAGCGGGTGGGCTGACGGCGTGGTTTGGACCAACGCTGAGCGGGATGATTCGTTACGCATCGGCGTGCAACACGCGTTGCTGGCGTTGTTGCTGGGCTTGATTTTGGTGGGCCTGGATGCCTGGTTGCGCGCACCCACGCCCGAGCCTGCCAGTGCCCTATGGCCCACCACGAACCCAGCCAAGACCACGTTGCGCCCACTGGGTAGCGGCACCATCCCGATGCCCGCCGATACCCCCGCAGCACACGCCAGCAGTCTGCTGGCGCTGCCTGCCGGTGGGTCACACGCGCTGCTGGCGTTCTGGTTTGCCGGCACCAAAGAAAGCGCGCCCGATGTCGGCATTGCCATGGCGGCGTTCGAGCGTGGCAGCCAGCGCTGGAGCGCGGCGCACTGGGTGGTGACGCGCCAGGCGCTGGGTGAGCAACTGGGTTTTGCGGTGCGCCGCATTGGCAACCCGGTGGCGTGGCGCGACGCGCAGGGGCGGGTGCACCTGTTTGTGGTGGCGACCGGGTTGGGTGGCTGGGCGGCCAGCCGCGTTGTTCAGTTACGTCAGTCAAAAACATCTCTAGCGCATACGCAGCAAGCGCTAGAAGCTATGCAATTTGAAGTGGCTCGGGTGTTGCCGCTGGCCTGGTTGTTCAATACCAGTATGCTGGTACGCGCCGCGCCGCTGGCGCTGGCAGACGGCGGCATGGTGTTGCCGGTGTATTTTGAGCTGGGTATCAAATATCCGGTGGCGCTGCGTTTTGACGCGCAGGGCGCGCTGTTGGGGTGGGTACGTATGTCAACGCGCACCCATGTGCTGCAGCCCACACTGCTGGCGTTGGCGCCCAGCCACTGGCTGGCGCTGATGCGCGATCAACGTGCAGCGGGCCACATCACCGGTGCGCAGACGCTCGATGGCGGTGCGCATTGGCAAGACCTGCCCGACCTGGGTTTGAGCAACCCGGACGCATCGGTCGCAGCGCTGGCCAGCGCGGCCGGGCAACTCTGGCTGGCACATAACAGTTCGCCCGGCTCGCGCCAACTGCTGGACTTGAGTTATTCGGCCGATGGCCAACACTGGTCGCTGGTGCAGCCTCTGGCCAAAGGACAACCGGGACAAGAGTTTTCTTACCCGGCGCTGGCTTGGGCTGACGATAGCCTGTGGGTGAGTTACACCGACCAGCGCACGCGCATTGCTTGGCAGCGTTTTGGCGTGGAGAACGTACCTTGATGGACTTTGTGCGTGCCTGGCTCGATGCGCCACCGCTGTTACCTACGCTGGCGGTGATGCAGTGGGGCTGGCGGTTGGCCTGGGCGCTGGTGCTGGCTGCGGGTGTGGCGTGGGTCGGGGCCGGGTGGCTGGGGCGCGGTCGGTCGGTTGCCGTTGCCGCCGTAATGCTGTGGACGCTGTGGCCAGGCCCGGCGTCACCGGCCTATTGGCTGGCGCTGGCGTTTCAGAGCCCTAGCCTGGCAAGCAGCCTGCTGTGTGCGCTGTGGCTGTGGCGCAGTGCGCAGGCAGCGCAGCGGCGTACCGGTCAGTCGCGCCTTGGCGTTGGGCGATGGCTGGCAGCACTGGGCACGCTGCTGGGCTGGGTGCTGCTGGGCGATACGCTGGCGTGGTGGTTGCCATCGGTCTATGCCTGGGGTTTTACGCCTGCGGCCTTGATCACAGCGCTAGGGCTGCTATTGATTTTGGTGTGGTTTGGGCGGCGCAGCGCGACTGCACAACGCTTTGGCGCGCTGTTGGCGCTGGTGTTGACCGTGTTTGTGCTCACCCGCCTGCCTAGCGGCAACCTGTGGGACGCGTTGCTCGACCCCTGGCTGTGGCTGCTGCTGCAACTGGCGCTGCTGCGTGCCTTGTGGCAGCGGGTACTGCACTAGCGACTGACCAACCACTCACGCCGGAACAGCCACTGTTGCGGGTACCACAGGTTGGCCAGGTTAATTTCGCCGTTGCGGTGGCGGCCTTTGACCTCCCAGCGCTGGCCCAGCACGGTGCAGCCGGGCCGGCACAGCGGTTGATCGGCCTCGGCACGGGTCTGCAGCCAGACCACCGCGTCGTGCGTGGCCAGCAGGCGTTGCAGTTCGGGCGCGTTGTCGGCCAGCGTTAAAAAGGCCCGCGCGTCGCCGTCGTAGGGTGCGAAGCGGTTGCCAGGCAGCACAAACTCGAAACGTTCAAACTGGCCGTTGAAACTGCTGGGCACTGCAATGCGTTGCTGGCTTGTGCGCGCCACGGTGCTGGGGTCGTAATGACCGGCGGCGCCGTTGAGCGGCGCAGTCGCCAGCCCAAAGACGGCAAAAACGCCCAGTGTTGCCGCCAGCGTGCAGGCACGCGTCCAGGCCGGGCGCAACAGGCCGGCCAGCACCAGCGCCAGCCCCAACAGCGCTGCGCCTTGGGAGGTGACAAATTGGGCTGTTGTGCCCATGCCCAGATCGTGTTCGGCCCAGCCGATGCGTGCCAGCGCGGCGATGAATACCCCGCACAGCAGCAGCGACGGCAAAAACCAGCCGCGCGCGATGCGTTGCCAGTGCAGCGCGATCAGCATCGCCAGTGCCGGCATGGCCGGGATCAGGTAACGCGCCGAGCGCTGGCTGGGCAACAAAAACACCAGCAGCCAGACGCCCAGCCAGATCAGCAACAGCGTTTGGTGCGCTGCCAGCGGTGCGCGTACACGCGCCTCTGCCTCGGGCTGGCGCCAGCGATGCCAGCCACTCACAAGCCCAAGCAGCATCAGCCCGAGCACCACAAAAGCGAGCAGACCGGCGTTTTGCACATAGCCCAGCGCTTGCGCCCACACGCTGAAGCCGCCACCCGCCACGGCGGTGTGCCAGTAACCAGCGCGGTTGCTCATCTTGCCGGCGTTTTCGCCCAGCACAAACTCCTGCCAGACCGCGGTCGGGTCCGGGTCCAGCACAAACCACAGGCCAAAAATGCCGAGCGCGATGATTGCCGTCAAGCCCACCCGGGCGCTTATCCGCAGTATGTTTTGCCAACGCAGCGCGGGCGTCAGCGCCAGTTGCGCGCACCACAGGGTCGCGGCAATTGGTGCGGCCAGCGCAAACGACTTGTACGCCAGCCCCAAGCCAATCGCGACGCCCCAGCCGATGTGTGCCCACCAGCCCGCCGCTTCCCAACGGTCTGGTCCTGTCGTTCCAGACGCCAGATTTAGCCTGTTGCAGGTGCTGCCTGGGCACCCCTGCGACTTGGATGTTGTCGTACTGGACCCGATCTGGCTTCTGACAGGTTGGTTCGCCGTGGCAGCGGGTTCGGCTGTACGCCACAACAAAAAAAGCATTGGCAACCCAAGCCAAAACGTCTCGGGTGCGCTGGTCAGGTAGGTGCGCCCAAAGCGAAAGGTGCAGAAAAAAGAGAGAAAAACGCACGCGGCCAGCAGCGCGGTGCGTGGCTCGCGCGTGATGCGCCGCAAGATCAGCCCAATGGCCCCCGCCGTCAGCAGCGTGTAGAGCACGCTGGGCGCGCGCAGCGCCGCCATGCTCCAGTTTTCTCCCCAGCCACCGGCCACCATGGCTTGCCAGAACAACAGCGGCGGCTTGGTGTTACGCATCTGGTCCAGATCGGAGGCCAGTGGCAGCCACTGGCCGCTGGCAGCAGTGAGGCGGGCGATGTGGGTATAGACCAGCTCGTCGCCGTTGCTGGGGGCGTACTGGCCGTCCAGCCCGACCCCATAGACAGCAACCGCCAGACACAGCAGCAGCAGCCACGGCCAGTAGCTGGGACGACTAAAACACGGGGACAGGGTCATGAAAACACGCTACTTTTGTCATTGCGGACCCCGGATCAGGTCCGGGGCAGGCCCGACCCCGCAATCCATGGATGCCGGATCGGGTCCGGCATGACAGGGCAAAGCGATGGTCATGCCCTATTTTGGCTTACGTTGCCCAAAGGTCCAGAAGTCGTTGGCCAGGTAGTTGCTGACGCTGGCAATCACGATCGCGATCACGTTGGCCACCAGGTAGTGCAGGGTGTGCGCCAACCAAAGCGTCAGCCCGTATTGCAGCGCAATGCCCAGCCACGACGCGGCGGCGTAGCGCCAGAACTGCCCGGCCAGCAGTGTCCAGGGCGTGCGCTGCAGCGCCAGATGCCGCTGGTGCGCCAGTTGTACCCGGTCGGCCCAGGTCCACAGGCGGTTCCAGGTGAAGTTGTTGACGGTGGCCAGCGCGATCGCCAGCGCCAGCGATCCATACAAGCGCTGGCGCGGATCGGCAATCGCCGCCAGCAGGTATTCTTGGGCCACATAAAGCACTGCCATATTGACCACGGTGCCGCTGGCCCCGACCAGGCCAAACTTGATGTAACGAAAGCCGAACAGCCAGTGCATCAACCGGGCCACCAGCGGCTCCTGGTCAGGGCGGGCTTGCTGCGTCATGCTGATTTAAAAATAAGAGCGCTTCACGCAATACTGGTATGGGTTTGAGGCGCTTTAAGCACTGATTGTCGCCATCGCAAAAGGTCAGCCGGTGGTTGTACGCCGACAAACACGGCGAACAGGCAACGCCCGCTTCAAGCACACTGGCGCGCGGCCCCAAAGGACCGTACAGACGGCCAGTCTCCGGGCCAAAAAACACCAAGGTGCGAATCGGTGTCAGGCTGGCAAAGTGGCCAGGCCCGCCGTCGTTGGTGACCAGCAGGTGGCAGGCATGAAACAACATCAGCAGTTCGCGGATGCTGCGGGTGTAGCCGGTCAGGTCAATGCAGCGGTCGCTGGCGACCTGCGTGCGCAGGCTTTGCGCTAAAGCCGCGTCGTCGCGCAGACCGATCAGCCCGACTGCGTGACCGGCACTGCACAGACCACGCGCCAGCGCCGCGTAGTGCTCGGCCGGCCAGGCGCGCTCGGGCAACAGGCCACCACCGGCGTACAGCAGCACTACTTTGCGACCCGCCAGAGCAGGGGCGTCGGCGACCATTTTTTGCTGGTAGGCGCGCAATTCGGCGACGTCAAAATCAACTCGCAAGCCGGTGTCGGTGGGTAAGGCACGAATCGGGGCGGCCTTGTTGCGCGGCATCGATGCGTCGTCGAGCGCGTCCACCAGCGACAAAAACTGTAGTGTGATGTGCTGATAAGGGTTGTACGGGATGGCGCGGTTGATGTAGCTGCCGCGGTACAGGCCTTCTTGCGTGTGCGCGGTAAAACCGACCCGCAGTGGTGCGCCACTGAGGTAGCCGAGCAGGCTGCTGATGCGCGAAAACAGCTCGCAGTCAATCACGGCGTCCAGCGGCAGCGCGCGCAGACTGCGGCAAACGCGCCAGATGTCGGCCAGCAACCCCAAACCGGCGCTGTCGTCCAGCGCGTGCAGGTGCTCAGGCCGAGCCAGTCCCAGTAGGCGGGCCACTTCCTGGTTTTTTTTCAGTTGCAGCAGGTGGATGGCGGCACTGGGGTAACGCTGGCGCAGCGCGGCAAACATCGGGCCGGCCAACACCACGCTGCCCATTTCTGACAGCAGAATCACCAGAATATGCTTGGGCTCGTGCGCTACTTTTCCCTCAACGTTGGGGGCAAAAAAGTGCGCCCACAGCGACAGTTTGAAGCACAACAACTGGCCTACCCAGCGGTCAATCCAGCGTTGTGTTTGCAGCTTCATGGGCTCGTATTGTCCAGCCTTGGGCGCATCCAGAACATGTCTTCGTCATTCCCGCGTAGGCGGGAATCCAGCATCTCAGCAAACTCTGGATTCCCGCCTGCGCGGGAATGACGGGAATGCACGCGGGAATGACGGGTCAATTTCATCATTTCAGGCATGGCAGTTACGCCGGGTTTACAGGCCCGCTGCGGCGCGCAGGGCGGCGGCACGGTCGGTGCGCTCCCAGGTGAATTCGGGCTCGTCGCGGCCAAAGTGCCCGTAGGCGGCGGTCTTTTCGTAGATCGGGCGCAGCAGGTCGAGCATCTGGATGATGCCCTTGGGGCGCAGGTCAAAGTGTTCCAGCACCAGCTTGGCGATTTGGTCATCAGGGATGACGCCAGTGCCTTCGGTATAGACCGTCACGTTCATCGGTCGCGCGACACCAATCGCGTACGCCACCTGCACCTGGCACTGGCGCGCCAGGCCAGCGGCGACCACGTTTTTAGCCACGTAGCGTGTGGCGTAGGCGGCCGAGCGATCCACCTTGCTCGGGTCTTTTCCGCTGAAGGCGCCGCCGCCGTGCGGGCAGGCGCCGCCGTAGGTGTCAACAATGATCTTGCGCCCGGTCAGGCCACAGTCGCCTTGCGGGCCGCCCACGACAAAGCGGCCGGTCGGGTTGATCAGGTACTTGGTATCTTTGGTCAGCCACTCTTTGGGCAGCACCGGCTTGATGATTTCTTCGCGCACGGCTTCGTAAAAAGCGTCGGTCATGCGCTCGCCCAGGCTCATCTCTGGGCTGTGCTGGCTGGAGAGCACCACGGTGTCAATGCTGTGCGGCTTGCCGTCAACGTAGCGCATGGTCACCTGGCTCTTGGCGTCGGGGCGCAAAAAGGGCAGACGGCCGTCCTTGCGCAGTTGTGCTTGGCGCTCGACCAAGCGGTGCGCGTAGTAGATGGGGGCGGGCATCAGGTCGGGGGTTTCGTTGCAGGCGTAGCCAAACATCAGGCCCTGGTCGCCGGCCCCACTGTTGAGGTGATCGTCAGAGGCATGGTCCACGCCCTGGGCGATGTCGTTGCTTTGCTTGTCGTAGGCCAC
>JAQTSL010000430.1 GCA_028711355.1 Rhodoferax sp. | reverse complement strand
ACTTTTTTAGCGGCCGAAAACGGGGTAACGCAGGCCGGCGACGACCCCGACCAGGAGGCTTTTTTGTCCGGCCGCATCCAGGACTTGCAAGCGCGTTTGAATGTCACCAACCTGATCGTCAGCAACAAGCTCGACGATGTCAGCCTGGCCGCCTGGGAGCGTCTGTTCAAGCACCTGAACCTGCCCGACACTGAACTACAGGCCCTGACCGATGGCCTGTTGCGCGTCAACCAGGCCAGCCCCGCTCCCGGGCAACAGCCCAGGAGCGATCAAGCCAACCCGCTGCAACCTGAATCGGTCACCGATTTGCGTTGGTTCGGTCTATCCGACAGTACGTTGCATCAGTTGGCGCCATTCATCACCTTGCTGCCGGTGCGCACCACGGTCAACCTCAACACCGCCCCGCCTGAGGTGCTGCTGGCCAGTGTGCCCGACCTGGATTTGGCGCAGGCGCGCGCGCTGGTGCAGGCGCTGACCAGCCATCACATGACCACCGAGGCCGACTTTGTCCAGCGCGTCAACAACCCGGCGCTCCACTTCAACCCTGCGGTGCACAGCTTTTCATCGGCGTTTTTTAGCGTCACCGGCCAACTTCGCCTGGGCTCAAGCACGGTGCAAGAGGTGTCGCTGCTACAACGCGACGGCTTGACGGTCAAAGCCCTGGGCCGCAGCCGTGAAATGGTGTCGGGCGACTTGGCAACCCTACAATGACCACCCCTCTTTGATACCCATGCTGATCATCACCCTGCCGCTGCAGCCCGCCGATCCGTCAGCGCTGCTTGACTGTGTGCAAAGCCCGCACGGCAGCACGCTGGGCAGTTACGTCCGCACGGCGCTGGCGTTGTTGCCGGCGTCTGACAAGCAGACCGAGGTGGTGGCGCTGGTGCCGCTGGCAGCGCTGTCGTGGCACCAGGTGCAGTTGCCAGTAGGCAGTTTGCAGCGCTCCATGCGCGCTGACCGCACCACCCGGCTGCGCACCATTCTGGACGGCCTGCTGGAAGACCAGTTGTTAGACGAACCAGCCGCCATGCACCTGGCGCTACAGCCGCAAGCGCAGGCGGGCTCGCCGGTGTGGGTGGCGGCTTGCGACAAGGCTTGGCTGGGTGCTGCGCTGGCGGCGCTGGCGCAAGCCGGTTACCAGGTCACGCGCATCGTGCCCGAAAGTTCGCCGCAAGCGCTGGCTGACGCGATCGAGGTCACGGGTGAAGCGGAACAAGCTTGGGTGGCAGGTTTGCTGCGCTCACCTGACGCTGCCAGTCAGACACCAGCAGCAGCGTCAGCGCCTGAGGGCATGGCTGGCACACATGTGCTGTCCTGTCAGTTGTCGGCCACCGCCGTTGGTCTGTTGGACCCGGACACCCCCGTGCTGGCCGAACCCGCCGTAGCGGCGCTGGCCGAGCAATTGCTGGCCCGGCCGGTCACCTTGCAGCAACGCGGCCAACGCTTGCTGCAAGCGGCCCAATCGCCGTGGAACCTGGCGCAATTTGACTTCACCAACGCACAACGCGACCCGCGTGCCGCCGCCCTCAAACAAGGCTTGCAGCGCTTTGCCAAAGCACCGCAGTGGCGCGCCGCGCGCTGGGCGCTGGGCGTGCTGCTGCTGGGCAATCTGGTCGGCCTGAACGCCTGGGCACTGCGCGGGCAAAGCAACTTGAGCGCGCAGCGTCAGGCGGTTCGCGCGGTGCTGACGGATACCTTCCCAAAAATTCCGGTGGTGGTCGATGCACCGCTGCAAATGGCGCGTGAAGTGGCGGCACTGCAACGCGCCAGTGGCAGCGCAGCGGGTACCAATATGGAAAGTATCTTGGCCTCATTTTCGGCACTAGCACCTGCTGGCTATGCGCTGACAGCTATTGACTATGTAGCACCAGAACTGCGACTGAGCGGCCCGGCGATAGCCGCCGCCGACCAGCAACGGCTGACCCAAGGGCTGCAAGCCGTGGGTCTGTCAGCCAGTGCCCAGGGCAATCAATGGCTGATCCGACCACAGGTGGCGCCATGAACTGGCTAATCCCTTGGCAACAACGCTGGCAAGCCGCCTCGGCGCGCGAGCACCGCAGCGTGACGCTGGCCGCCGCCGTGCTGGGCTTGGCCGTGGTGTGGTCGCTGGCGCTGGCACCGGCACTCAAGGTGTGGCGCACGGCAGATGCGCAGCACGCTGCGTTAACCGCCCAACACCAGCAAATGCTGAACCTGCAAGCGCAGGCGCGCGCGCTGCAAGCCTTGCCAAAAGTCAACGCCGCTGATGCCCGGCTGGCGTTGGAGGCCTCGCTTAAACCGCTGGGCACAGCCGCCCAGTTGGCACAACAGCCTGACCGGCTGACCGTCACGCTCAAGGGCCTCACCGCCCAGGCGCTGGTGCAATGGCTCTCAGCGACCCGGCAAAACGCCCATCTGATACCGCTGGAGGCCCACCTCAAGCGAGCCGATGCCGCCAAAGATGGCTGGGACGGCAGCGTGGTGTTTGCCTTGCCTGCGCAATGACCGCAACGATTCGCTCCCCGTGATGGCTTTGTTGCGCCCAACCTCCGCTTCAAAGCACCCCCGCAGGCGCGTTGCAGGCGTTTCCCAACGGGGTGCTTCCAGCGCACCCTGGGGCTGGGCAGCGTCTGGCGTGCTGTTGG
>JAQTSL010000429.1 GCA_028711355.1 Rhodoferax sp. | reverse complement strand
TGAGCGCCGATTTCTGGTACTCCAGCATGAGGCACTCGCCTGTGGGGCCCGTTCGGCGGGTTCTACGACAATGCGAGTCAAGCCCTCCAGAACGGGTATCTCTACTTCGGCAGATGCGCCCGCGCCACATACCGCAACAGCCCCGTCAGTCCTACCGCGGCAACGCTCAGCCCCACAATCAGCGAGATCCAGAAACCCTGTGCCGCCATGGGCTGTGCGGGTGCCCACGGCAGCCACGTGGGCGCAATGCCCAGCGTGTAGCCCAGGGGAAGAGCAAACGCCCAAAAAGCCGTCATGTGCACCACCATCGGTGCGCGCGTGACTTTGTAGCCGCGAATGGCGCAACTGGCGATCACCTGCGTGGCATCGGACAACTGAAATACTGCGGCCAGTAACAGCAACTGGGCGGTCAGCGCAATTACCGCTGCGTCGCTGGTGTAGGCGCGTGCAATCGGCGTGGCCAATAGCCCGATCAACGTGGCCGACAGTGTGGCAAACGCCAGCCCAATACCGACGCCCACCCACGCCTGGTAGCGCGCCTGTATCGGCTGACCGGCTCCCAGTGAATGTCCCACGCGTGTCAGCAGCGCCAACCCCAGGCTGAGCGGCACCATGAAGATCAGCGAGGTGAAGTTGAGCGCAATCTGGTGCGCCGCCATCTGCGTGCTGCCAAACTTGGCGATCAGTAGCGCAATCAGGCTGAACGCGCTGGTTTCGGCAAAATATGTGATGCCAATCGGCAAGCCGAGTTTGAGCAGACCCTTGATTTGCAGCCAGTTTGGTGCATCCAGTTGGCCCAATGGCCAAGTACTGCGGTAGGCTGGTGCGCGCTGCATCCACCACACCAAGGCGCACAGGTTGAAACTGACGGTTGCAAGTGTCGCCCAGGCGCAGCCCAGTCCGCCCAGTCGTGGGAAACCCAGCGCTCCAAACACCAGCAACCCATTGACAACGACGTTGATGCCGAGCGAGACGATGGCAATCACCATCAGCGGTTTGGTCTGGTTCAGGCTGGTGCTGTAGCCGTACAGTACACGGTAGCAGGCAAACAGCGGTAGCGCCACGCTGGTGACGTGCACAAATTGCACCGCCAGGTCATGTACATACGGCTCCAGCGCCATCTGGTCAAACAGCAGTGCCGACGCGTTGGCCAGCAAGCAGCCGACCAGTCCGACACCCAACGCTTTCCACAACGCCTGGCGTACCACTGGTGGCACTTGATTGAGCTCATCAGCGCCCACATGGTGCGCCACGATCGGGTTGATGGCCATCACCACGCCCATGATGGTCAGCATCAGCATATTCCAGATCGACACCCCCAGCGACACCCCGGCCAGGTCTTGTGCCGACGCGTGCCCGGCCATCGCCACATCGACCACCGCCATGCCGACATAAGCCAGTTGTCCCACCAGAATCGGCCACGCCAGCAGCCACAGCCCGCGCGCCTCGGCCCCCAGTCGGGTGCGCGCGGCGGGGTGGCGAAGCAAATGGTGCAGGGGGGTGCTCAAGAGGAAGGCGCTGAGTTGCGGGTTGGGCGGCGCTGGATTCTAGGTGTTTGACAAGTGATAGCATGACCAAAACATCTCTGCCAGAGGACCCCATGACCCAACTCGAAGCCAAATTTGCCCTGATCGCCACCGACAACGCGCCGGGGCAGGAAGGGCGCCAGAAAGTTGCCAATTTTGCAGGCGTGCAGCGTGGGCCAGCGCTGGCGGGCAAGCCAGTGGATTTTTCGCACGGTGATGTCGATGCGTTTACCCCAACACCAGGCGCGTTTGAGGCGTTTGCCGCAGGCGTGCAGGCGGGTGCTGCGCAGGCCTATACCGAATACCGCGGCAAGCAAAGCATGCGCGACACGCTGGCTGCGCGGCTGGCGGCGTTTACCGGTGCTGCGGTTTCGGCTGAGCACGGCCTGATCATCACACCCGGCTCGCAAGGGGCGCTGTTTTTGGCCATGGCGGCGTGCGCCGGTGCCGGGGACAAGGTGGCGATCGTGCAGCCCGACTATTTTGCCAACCGCAAGCTGGTGCAGTTTCTTGACGCGCAGGTGATGCCAGTGCGACTGAATTATTTAGAGTCTGAGTCGCACGCCGGGCTCAATCTGGCCCAGCTTGAGGCTGCCTTCAAGGCCGGTGCGCGGCTGTTTGTGTTTTCCAATCCGAACAACCCGACTGGCGTGGTGTATTCAACGCAAGAGATCAGCGCCATCGCCCGTCTGGCGCGGGCGTACGGTGCGACGGTGATTGTTGATCAGCTTTATTCGCGCCTGCTGTATGCTGACCAAGCGTATTGGCACCTGCGCGCCGACCCGAACGCGCCAGACAACCTGATCACGGTGCTGGGTCCGTCCAAGACCGAGTCGCTCAGTGGCTACCGCCTGGGGGTGGCGTTTGGCACAGCGGCGTTGATCGACCGGATGGAAAAACTCCAGGCGATTGTGTCGTTGCGGGCGCCCGGCTACTGCCAGGCGGTGCTACAGACCTGGTTTGCCGAACCCGATGGCTGGCTGCAAGAGCGCATTGCCCTGCATCAGCACATCCGCGACGCGTTGCTGGCTGAGTTTCGCGCGGTGGCGGGCGTGCAGGTGCGCACACCACAAGCCGGCAGTTACTTGTTTGTGCAGTTG
>JAQTSL010000428.1 GCA_028711355.1 Rhodoferax sp. | reverse complement strand
ATCTTGTTTGGTCAGGGTGCTTCGGTCAATGTCGGTGGCTTGGTGGCCTCGACCCGCAACATCACCGACAGCCATTTTCTGGCGGGTAACTACCAGTTTGCTGGCAGCGGCGCAGGATCGGTGGTCAACCAGGGCAGCCTCAACGCCGACGGCGGCTATGTGGCACTGCTGGGGGCTACCGTCAGTAACGACGATGTGATTTCGGCACAGTCAGGCAGCGTAGCGCTGGCGGCAGGCAACGCCATGACGCTGGATCTGGCGGGTGACGGCTTGGTCAACGTTGCCGTCACTGAAGACGCAGTCAATGCCTTGGTGCAAAACGGCGGCTTGATCCGTGCCGATGGCGGCCAGGTGCTCCTGACCACGCAGGTGGCTGGCAGCTTGCTGCAAAACGCGGTGAACAACACCGGGGTGATTCAGGCGCAGACGCTGGTCACGGAAAAAAGCGGTCGCATCAAGCTGATGGGTGGCATGAGCACTGGCACCGTGAATGTGGGTGGCACGCTGGATGCATCGGCTCCGAATGGCGGCGACGGGGGATTCATTGAAACCTCGGCGGCGCATGTTTACCTTGCCCAGGATGTTCAA
Organism: Rhodoferax sp.; assembly: GCA_028711355.1. Lineage (GTDB taxonomy): Bacteria > Pseudomonadota > Gammaproteobacteria > Burkholderiales > Burkholderiaceae_C > Rhodoferax. The sequence continues at coordinate 2,040 of JAQTSL010000428.1, read as the reverse complement.
GTGACCAGCGCCGCCGCGAACGGTCTCAACGGAACCTTTTTGATTGATCCGCAGGATTTCACCGTTGGCAGCGCGATTGGAGACAATATCACCGGTGCGGTGCTTGGTGCTTTGCTGGTGACCAACAGCGTGACCATCAGCACCGCCATTGGGACCGATGCTGTGGTTGCGGGCACCCCACCCGTGTCAAGTTTGTTTTCGCCCACGCTTGGCAATGGTGATATTTTCATTACCGAGGCAGTCGTCTGGACCGCCACCCCTAGCCCGACGACACTGACTTTGAATGCGGCCCGCGACGTCAATATCGGACGCAACAGTGCCGGTACTGTCATCACTACGGCGACCATCAAACCGACCAATGGGAATGTGGTGGTTTGTTGTGGTCGCGATATCAACGTCGAGGCAGCTATTACCGTGGCAACACCAGGTGGCAGTGTCTTGTTGAGCGCTGGCAACAATGTCAATCTGAATGCCGCAATAACGGTGACCAGCGGCAACATCACCATGTGTGCTGCCAACAATCTCAACTTGGGCCTGGCAGCGGCCATCACCTTGACGGATTTCGCCACTTCACCGGCCCTGAGTCTGGGTCTGGCCAACGGTCTGGTACTGAGTGCCGGAACCAATGGCACTGGTGTTGGAAGCGTAAATTTTGCTGCGGGCACGCCACCGATTGCCGTTACACGTGCGCCGGTCAATATATATTACAACCCGCTGTCATACACCACGCCAACCGATTATTCAACTGCAACATTCTTCACCTTGGTCGGGCCAGGCTCCCCGCTGACCGAATATATGCTGGTGTTTCCCAACGCCAGCAAAAGCTACGACGGTACAACCACGGCCACCTTGGCCGGACTCAAGGGCGCCCCTGCTGGTGTTGCCTTGACTGGTGCTGGTACTGCCACGTACGACACCAAAGATGTGGGCATCAACAAGACGGTCAGCTTTACCGGCTACAGCCTGACACAAACCGCACCCATCACGACCGGGGGAACGGCCATCAACTTCGCCTTGGCGACCTCTTGTTGCGCACCGGTTGTCAGCAAAACAACCGGCACCATCACGCAAGCAGCGCTGACCGTGACGGCACTCGACCAGACCAAGGTTTACGGCACCGCCTTCCCCTTTACCGGCTTGCCAGCAGAATTCACCTCTACCGGATTGCAAAACGGCGAAACCATTGGCAGTGCCACGCTGACCAGTACCGGCACACCTACCACGGCAAAGGTCACCGTTCCGCAGGCAACCGGCTACCCGATCTCAATCTCGAACGCGTTGCCAGGCACTTTTACGCCCAGCAATTACCTCATAAATTATTTCCCCGGCACGCTCACGGTAACCCCCAAACCGCTGGTGGGCAACATTACCGCCGCCAACAAGGTGTACGACACCAACAACACCGCAACCATCGTCACCCGCACACTCAACCCTGGCGTACTGGGTGCAGATGATGTCAGCTACAGCGGCGGCACAGCAACTTTTTCTGACAAAAATGTGGCCGATGGCAAGACCGTGACCGGCATTGGCCTGGGCCTGTCTGGCGCTGATGCGGGTAACTACACCGTCAACCCAACCGACACCACCACCGCCAACATCACCCCGATCGCACTGGTGGGCAACATTACCGCCGCCAACAAGGTGTACGACACCAACAACACCGCAACCATCGTCACTCGCACCCTTAACCCAGGTGTATTAGGCGCAGAAGACGTCAGCTACAGTGGCGGCACTGCGACGTTCTCTGACAAGAATGCGGCCGATGGCAAGACCGTGACCGGCATTGGCCTGGGCCTGTCTGGCGCTGATGCAGGTAACTACACCGTCAACCCAACCGACACCACCACGGCCAACATCACCCCGATCGCACTGGTGGGCAACATTACCGCCGCCAACAAGGTGTACGACACCAACAACACTGCAACCATCGTCACCCGTACCCTTAACCCAGGCGTACTGGGCGCGGAAGACGTCAGCTACAGCGGCGGCACAGCAACCTTTGACACCCCAGCGGCAGGTGTCGGCAAACCAGTGACGGGC
>JAQTSL010000427.1 GCA_028711355.1 Rhodoferax sp. | reverse complement strand
TGCTAGGCGCAAAGCGCGCCGTGTAGCTCTGCCACACAAGCGTTTTGCAACGACGCAGTGCGCCCAAAGCTGGTGAACCAAATGTATAGGTTATCTTTGAACAAGCCCTCAGTTTGCGGGGAAGCGCGTATTGTGCCCAACTTCGGTCACGCCCTTTCACGCATCAACGCTTCAATTTCAGCAACCACCACCGGCACGTCGCGCGTGATCAGTTCGCAGCCACTGGCGGTGACGATCGCGTCGTCTTCGATACGGATGCCGATGTTGTGAAAATGCTCGGGCACGCCGGGCGCGGGGCGCACATAAATGCCGGGCTCGATCGTCAGCGCCATGCCGGGGCGCAGGATGCGTGCCGGGCGGTCCTTGATGGTCTCGCCGGTGAGCGCGTCCTTGCGCGTACTGACTTGGCCAATTTCGCTGGGTTCGGTGTAGGCACCGCAGTCGTGCACATCCATGCCGATCCAGTGGCCGGTGCGGTGCATGTAAAACGCAAAATAGGCGCGTTGCTCGATCACGTCGTCCAGGCTGCCGACCTTGTTTTTATCCAGCAAACCGATGTCGAGCATGCCTTGTGCCAGCACTTTGACCGCCGCGTCGTGCGGGGCGGTAAAGCGTGCACCGGCTTTGGTGGCGGCGACGGCGGCTTCTTGTGATGCCAACACGATGTCATACAACGTGCGCTGCGGCCCGGTGAAGCAGCCATTGGCGGGGAAAGTGCGGGTGATGTCCGACGCGTAGCCATCGAGTTCACACGCTGCGTCGATCAGCACCAGATCGCCATCATTGACGCGCCCGGCATCGGCGCGGTAATGCAACACGCAGGCATTGGCGCCAGCCGCAACGATCGATCCGTACGCCGGGGCTTGCGAGCCATGGCGACGAAACTCGTGCAGCAATTCAGCGTCCAGATGGTATTCACGCACGTCTTGCCCGGCACGCAGCATACGGGCGCTCAACTGCATGGCGCGGATGTGGCCACCCGCGCTGATTTGCCCGGCGCGGCGCATGATGGCCTGCTCGTGCGCGTCTTTGACCAGCCGCAGCTCGTCGAGCACGCCACACAGGTCACGCTGCTGCTGCGGGCACAGCGTGCCATAGCGCACCCGCTCGCGCAGCTTGTTCAACCAGCCATCGACACGTGTTTCCAGCCCGGTGTGCGTGGCAAACGGGTACCAGACCGTCTCACGCCCGTCCAACATCGCAAGCAACTGGGCGTCCAGCTCGGTAGCTGAAAACGCCGCCTCCACGCCCAACTGTGCCGGTGCCGCCTCTGGCCCCAGCCGCAAACCGTCCCAGATTTCGCGTTCGCGGTCTTTGGGTTGGCAAAACAAGGTGCCATGGCCATCGCCCGTGATGACCAGCGTGGCGTGCGGCTCGGTAAAGCCGCACAGGTAATAAAAATAGCTGTCGTGCCGGTACAAAAAGTCGCTGTCGCGGTTGCGGCATCGCTCAGGCGCGGTTGGAACGATGGCAATGCCGCCGGGGCCGATCTGGCGGGCCAGGGTAGCGCGGCGCCGGGCATAAACGGAGCTGTTGACAGTTTGCATGGGCATATTAATCAATTCGGAACATGTCAAGGTGGGGGGAACGAGCGTATCAGGTTATCAATCAGGCGACGTCACACGGGTGCGATTCAACGCGGCATGGCGCAAGTCGTGATGGTGCTAGCAGATTTGCGTGGCCGCTAGCGGTTTTTTGGGGTCGGATTCGAATAACACCGCGAAACGCCCGCAGGGATGCCCAAAGGGCAGGTCTTTTTCGACTCTGACCCCAATAACTGCGAATTAAGGCGATACAGGAGTTATGCCGTCACGGTCTTCCCCGGTTCATTGAGATTTGGCGGGCCAGCGCATACAGTGGCCGCGCATGGCAAGCTTGCCGCAGCCCCGATCGGCCTAACACCGCTCTAAACTGCGCCGCATGAACTCCAACGCTGTCACACACCACCCCAACCCGCTGCAACCTGCCGACTTTGCACGCCGCGTGCTATTGGCCGTCAGCGGCCTGACGCCGCAAATCGTCACCGAAACGCTGTACGCGCTGGCGGCCGACGAATTTGCGCCGTTTGTGCCGACCGAAGTGCACCTGATCACCAGTGCTGAAGGGGCGCGCCGTGCCGAGCTGTCGCTGCTGAGCGACGACCTGGGCTGGTTTCATAAACTGTGCGTTGACTACCACCTGCCCGGCGTCAAGTTTGATGCCAGTTGTATCCACGTCATGCGCGATGCCCACGGCCAGCCGATGAACGACATCCGCTCACCCGCAGACAACCGCGCGGCGGCTGACTTTATTACCGCGCAGGTGCGCGCCATCACCGCTGATGCGGGCTGCGCGCTGCACGCATCCATCGCCGGTGGCCGCAAAACCATGGGCTTTTATCTGGGCTACGCCTTGTCCCTTTTTGGCCGCGCACAAGACCGCCTGAGCCACGTGCTGGTGAGCGAACCGTTTGAGTCAAGCTATGACTTTTTTTACCCCACACCGTACAGCCGGGTGCTGCAAACGCGCGACGGCCAGTTGGCCGACACGGCCATGGCACAGGTCACACTGGCCGAAATTCCGTTTGTCAGCCTGCGCCACGGCTTGCCGACCAACCTGTTGGCCGGGGTGGCCAGTTTTAACGACACCGTAG
>JAQTSL010000426.1 GCA_028711355.1 Rhodoferax sp. | reverse complement strand
ATCAGCACCAGCGGGCTCCAGGCCAGTGCCAGCCCGCCCTGATTGGCGCGCAGCAGCAAAAACGCCTCAGAAAACCGTGCCAGCGTAAACACCGCACCGATGCCGACCACCCACCAATAAGCCGAACTCAGGCGCGCCAGGTTGGCACGGCTGATCGGGTTGTTGCGTTTGGCGGCCAGCGGCTGGTTGGGCTCCTGGACACCCCAGATCAGCAGCGCCACGCACAAAAAGGCTGGCACGCTGGCAACCCAGAACACGGCGCGAAAGTCATCGGCCCACAGCAGCATGAACAGCACCGCCAGCATCGGCCCCAGAAAAGCGCCGACGGTATCGAGTGACTGGCGCAGGCCAAAGGCGGCGCCGCGCAGCTCGGGCGGTGCCAGGTCAGCCACCAGCGCATCACGCGGTGCGCCGCGAATGCCTTTGCCAACACGATCGACCAGCCGGGCGGTGACGATCCAGCCGGCCGAGCTGGCCAGGGCAAACAGCGGTTTGGTGGCAGCGCCCAGGCCATAGCCCAGTAGCGCCAACGGCTTGCGCTTGCCCATGTAGTCGCTTAAAGCGCCGGAAAACACCTTGACGATCAGCGCTGTCGCTTCGGCCGCGCCTTCAATCAACCCGACGGCAAAGACGCTGATGGACAGTGTGGTGACCATGAACACCGGCAACAAGCTGTGGATCAGCTCGCTTGATACATCCATCAGCAGACTGACAAAACCCAGCGCCCAGATGCTGGCGGGAACCTGCCGCAGCGTGGCAAAGCGGGTGCTCATGATCTATCAAAAAATTGGGCTCTAGCCCTTACTCTACAAGCGTAAGCAGCTATCAAGTTTGATCAACGCACCAGTACCGCAGCGGCATCACCACGCTCGGCTATCAGGCCAATTTCATACACCGTTTCCCCGGCCGCACGCAGCGTCGCGGCGCAGGCCCCAGCACTGGCCGCATCAATCACAACCACCATGCCGATGCCGTTGTTGAAGGTGCGGTTCATCTCAAAGTCGTCAATGCCCGCCGTGGCTTGCAGCCAGGCAAACAGCTCGGTTTTGGGCCAACTGCCTTTGACCAGATGCGCGGCGGTGCCGTCGGGCAACACGCGCGGAATGTTTTCCAGCAGGCCGCCGCCGGTGATGTGCGCCAGCGCCTTGATACCGCAAGACGACCCAGAGGTCGTGGGGTGCGCGGCCAACGCTGCCAGCACGTTTTTTACGTACAGGCGGGTTGGCTCCATCAGCGCTTGCTTGAAGGGCTTGCCGTCCAGCGTGGCCGGTGTCGTGCCAGCCGCCTCGGCACGCTCAACACACTTGCGCACCAGACTGAAACCGTTGGAATGCACGCCGCTACTGGCCAGACCCAGCACCACGTCGCCCGGTTGGATTGTCGCGCCGGTCAAGATTTTGGATTTTTCGACCGCGCCCACGGCAAAACCGGCCAGGTCGTATTCACCCGCCGGGTACATACCGGGCATTTCAGCGGTTTCCCCGCCGATCAGCGCGCAGCCCGACAGTTCGCAGCCCCGGGCAACGCCAGCTACCACGGCGGCGGCGGTTTCGACATCAAGCTTGCCGCAAGCAAAGTAGTCCAGAAAAAACAGTGGCTCGGCGCCTTGCACCAGCACGTCGTTGACGCTCATCGCCACCAGGTCGATGCCCACGCTGTCGTGCATTTGCCATTCAAACGCCAGCTTGAGCTTGGTGCCGACGCCGTCGGTGCCGCTGACCAGCACCGGCTCTCGATAGCGCTTGGGCACCTCAAACAACGCGCCAAAGCCGCCAATACCGGCCAGCACGCCTTCGCGCATGGTTTTTTTGGCCAGTGGCTTGATGCGCTCGACCAGCGCGTCGCCGGCGTCAATGTCAACGCCAGCGTCTTTGTAGGACAGGGGGGTGGGGGAGGTGCTCATGATGATGGGATGGGATGGGGTGGGGCAAGTTGGGGCAGTCGCCGGGTGGACCAAAAGTGACGGTCGGAAGGTGTCACCCGGATTTTAGGGGATACCCCCTAGCCGCAATACTGTTCACTTTGTCATGCCGGACTCGATCCGGCATCCAACGGGTGCTTGGGACACTGGATTGCGGGTCAAGCCCGCAATGACATATCGTGAACGGTGTTGCCCTTAGCCGCATGAACCGGCGCGTCGGCCTTCCAGCAACTTCACCGCTGCCCACAGCAGCCGATTGGCGGGGGTAGGCACGCCAAGCGCGTCACCCCGGCGCACCACATGGCCGTTCAGATAGTCAATTTCAGTCGGTTTGCCACGGCGCAGATCGTGCGCGGTGGAAGACATTTGGGTCGCCATACTGTGAGCGATGGCCGCTACCTGTGCTTCCAGATCATCCGGCAAGGTGACACCGTCGGCAGCGGCGACAGCGCGGCACTCCAGCACCAGGTCGCGCAGCACCTCGGGCAGGCCGGGGCGCTGTAGCAGCTCGCCATAGGCAATTTGCCCCACCGCAGACAAGCCGTTATAGGCGCAGTTGATGACCAGTTTGGCCCACAGTACGTCGCGCACGTTGGTGCTGATTTGCGTCGGCACGCCGGCCGCTTGCAGCGCCTGCGTCAGCGCGGTGCTGCGCGTGCTGGGGTCGATGATGAGTTCACCGCGCCCGTGGTGGCGCAGGTGGCCGGGCGCGGGCATTT
>JAQTSL010000425.1 GCA_028711355.1 Rhodoferax sp. | reverse complement strand
CCGATGCTTGTCAACCCGGTTCTCGGGTGGCTGCCAACGGCGTACCAGGGGGTCGTTGGCATCGTCCTGGTTTTGCAGCAACAGCACCGGCTGCCACGGTTGACCAGTTTGCGTTGCGATCGCCGCAAGGTCCACGCGCAGGCGCAACGCACCCTGCGTGGGTGGCGCTTCTGGCATTAAAAAGAATTTCTTGGTCGAGGGCACCGACGCCAGCCCGTGCACCGTCACGTCGCCGGTGGGGACGACCACCGTGGGTAACACGCCGCGACCGTGCGGCCACGCGACCCAACCCCGGTTGACCAAAATGCGGGTCTGACTGCCGGCAATAAGCAAAGGGGTCAGCACGTCCAGACCCGGCTGGCCGTCAAGCTGGCGGTTATCCAGAAAAAACTGGCCATCGGGTTCATAGCGCCCGGTCACGCTGATCGGCGCAGCATTGAGCGCGCTGGCCTCTACCAGCGCAGCATCGATCCGCACGGCGCCAAGTTGCGCGCGCGCCTGCCGCTGCGCCAGCTCTGCCGCCAGCCGCTCGCCCTTGCCGTCCTGCCACAAGCCCAGCCATATCAGGAGCGCCAAACCGGCCAGAGTGGCCAGCGCAGGAATCCAGCGAAATTGGAAATGCACGGGGAAGATGGCGGAAGGGTTTAAAAGCATAATGCTGACCATTGATTGTGAGGCACCAGCATGTTGAGCAAAATTTTAATTCTGTTGGCCTTGGCCTTGATTCTGATCAGCCTGTTCAGTGCCCTGGCGATGCTCTACAAGAGCGATGACCCATCCAAACGCAAGCGCGTGGTGCAGGCCCTGACGGTACGCATCGGTCTGTCGATCGGCTTGTTTATTGCGTTGCTTGCAAGTATTTATTTTGGGCTCATTCCCGGGCGCGGCTAGCCTCAGTGCCACACCACAAAAAACCGCGCACGAGGCGCGGTTTTTTGTGCGAATCGGCAGCTCAAAGAATGTAAACAAACACAAACAGGATCAGCCAAACCACATCGACAAAGTGCCAGTACCAGGCCACCGCCTCAAAAGCAAAGTGGTTGTGCTCGGAGAAATGACCTTTCAGGCCACGGCCCAACATCACCATCAGCATGATGGTGCCCAGCGTGACGTGAAAGCCGTGAAAACCGGTCAGGATGTAGAAGGTGGCGCCATAGACACCGGCACCGAGCGTCAAGCCCATCTCAGAGTAGGCGTGCGCATATTCAAAGATCTGAAAGCCCATGAAGGTGGAACCCAGCAGCACGGTCAGCAGCAAGCCAAAATTCAACTGACCGCGTTTGCCCTTGATCAGACCCCAGTGGGCCCAGGTCAGGGTGGCGCCAGAGGTCAAAAGCAGCATGGTGTTGAGCGCCGGAATGCCCCAGGCGTGCATCGGAGAGAACGGATCACCCAGCGGACCTGCGCTGGGCCAGACGCTGGTAAATTGGCCATACGGACTTAACGCTGCCTCAAAGCTGCCAAGCTCGGGCAAAGCGATGCGGCGGATGTAGTACAGCGCACCAAAAAAACAGGCGAAAAACATCACCTCTGAAAAAATGAACCAGACCATGCCAATACGGTACGACCGGTCTTCCCACTTGGTATAAACGCCCCGGATGTTTTCCCCGATGATCTGGCCAAACCAGCCGATCACCACGTAGGCGATCAACGCCGCACCCGCCAGCATGCTCCAGCCGCCCGCCGGCGTGCCGTTGAGCCTGAAGATAAAACCCAGCGCCGTCAGAAAAATACCGATCGACAAATAAGTCGAGTAACGGCTGGCAGCAGGGACAAAATAATGCCCGCGATCAGCGCAAGCGGTGGCAACGGCGACGTGTGTCATGGTTAGTTATCCTTGTGTCTCAACTTTTGGCCTTGACGGCCTCAAAAAATGTATAAGAAAGCGTCACCGTGCCCAAGTCAGTATCCAGCTTGGGGTTGACAACATAGACCACCGGCAGGGTGCGCGTTTCGTGTGGCGCAAACGTTTGTTGGCTGAAACAAAAACATTCCAGCTTTTCAAAATGCTGCGCCGCCACCGCTGGCGTGACGCTAGGAATGGCCTGGCCGACAAATACCTTGTCGCTGTGGTTGGTGATGAGGTAGTTCATGCGCGAAATCTCACCCGGGTGCACCCGCAAGCTAAACAACTCGGGCTTGAAGCTCAGGCCGTTGCCCGGCATGGTGTGGCTCAAAAACTCAACCTTGACAGTTCGCGAGTAATCAATCTGGGTGTTCTGATCAGGTGTCGCTGCGCTCTGATTGGTCTTGCCGTTGAGTCCGGTGAGCTCACAGAACACGTCATACATGGGTACCATGGCAAAACCGAAACCGACAAAAAACAGCGCCACCAGACCCAGCTTGAGCGCCAGGCGCTGGTTGCTGCGTGCGCGCTGGGCCATAGCGTCGAGCTTCAGAACGGGCGATATTTCCATATCGAGCCAAGAAAAATCGCCAGCACGATCGCGCCAAAGATATAGCCCAGGCGCTTGTTGTCGCGCCGGCGCTTTTCCCATTCGGCAGCATCGAAGCGACTTTGATGTGTATCAGCCATTTTGTTTAAATCCTTTCATCGCTTTGACAGCGCGTTCACTTGATGACCGGTGGTGTCTCGAAGGTGTGATAAGGCGCGGGCGACGGCACGGTCCACTCCAGGCCTTCT
>JAQTSL010000113.1 GCA_028711355.1 Rhodoferax sp. | reverse complement strand
CAGGGGGCTTGAGCAATGCCTTGCCCGAGCTGACCAACGACGCGCAGCGCGGTGCCTTGTTTGACCTGCGTGCGGTGCCGCTGGAAGAATCCGGCCTGGCCCCGAAAGAGATTTGGTCGAACGAGAGCCAGGAGCGCTACGTGCTGGCGATTGCGCCGCCGATGCTGGACGGGTTCAAAGCGCTGTGCGAGCGCGAACGCTGTCCGTTTGCCGTGGTCGGCGTCGCCACCGAAGCGCGTCAGTTGGTGGTGGGTGATGTTGATTTGGCTGCGCGCCAACTGGTCCAGCCTGAAGCACAGGTTCCGGTCCACATGCCAATGGATGTTTTGCTGGGCAAGCCGCCAAAAATGCAGCGCGACGTGCAATCGCTGAAACGCGCGTTCCCGCCGTTGAACCTGACCGGCGTTGCCTTGCAGCAAGCTGCCATTGACGTGCTGGCGCATCCCACCGTGGCGTCCAAGCGCTTTTTGGTCACCATCGGCGACCGCAGCGTGGGTGGGTTGACGCACCGCGACCAGATGGTCGGACCTTGGCAGGTGCCGGTCGCCGACTGCGCCGTCACCTTGGCTGATTACAAAGGTTTTGCCGGCGAAGCGATGGCGATTGGTGAGCGCACGCCGCTGGCCACGGTCAACGCCCCCGCCAGTGGCCGCATGGCGGTGGCCGAGGCCATTACCAACCTGCTGGCAGCACCGATCGAGCTGGACCGCGTCAAGCTCAGCGCCAACTGGATGGCCGCCTGCGGCGAGCCGGGCGAAGATGCCGCGCTGTATGAGACGGTCAAGGCGGTTGCGCTGGAGCTGTGCCCGGCGCTGGGCATCAGCATCCCGGTCGGCAAAGATTCGCTCTCGATGCGCACGCAGTGGAAACAACCGACGGGCCCCGACGGTAGCGGCGGCGAGGCCAAAAAGGTCACCTCGCCGGTGTCGCTGATCGTCACCGCCTTTGCCACCTTGGCCGACGTGCGCGGCACGCTGACGCCACAGCTTGATGCAACGCAAGACACATCGCTGATCCTGGTCGATCTGGGCCGCGGCCAGAACCGCATGGCGGGCAGCATCCTGGCGCAAACGCTGGGCCAGATGGGCGACGCGGTGCCCGATCTGGACCACCCGCAAGACCTGATCAACCTGGTCAACGCCGTCAACGCGCTGCGCGCCAGCGGTCAGCTGCTGGCCTACCACGACCGCAGCGACGGTGGCCTGTTTGCCGCTGCTTGCGAGATGGCCTTTGCTGGTCATGTCGGTGTGGCGCTCAATGTGGATCTGCTGGTGACCGAGGGCGACGGCATCAGTGATGGCCGCATGGACAGCGGTGAAGCCAAAAACTGGGCTAGCCAGATCAGCGGTCGGCGCGACGAGCAAACCCTGAAAGCCTTGTTCAGTGAAGAGCTGGGCGTGCTGCTACAGGTGCGCTCGGTCGATCGCAACGTGGTGATGCAAGTGCTGCGCAGCCATGGTTTGAGCGCGTTCAGCCATGTGGTGGGTCAAACGCGACCGGCGCATTCCAGCATCAATGTCGGGGTCGGCGCGGTGCAGGTGTGGCGCGACGCCAAATCGATCTTCAGCGCCACATTGACCGACTTGCATCAGGTCTGGGACCACGTAAGCTGGCAGATTTGTCAGCGCCGCGACAACTCGGCTTGCGCCGATGCCGAGCACGCCGCAGCCGGTGTGGCGACTGATCCGGGTCTGCATTTTTGTATGCCAAATGAGGCTCTATCGCACAATCATCAAGCGCAGACAGCTACTGATAGGGTAGCAAGTCAGGGTCTCATGCTGACTCGCCCTAAAGTGGCGGTGCTGCGCGAGCAGGGCGTCAACTCGCATATCGAGATGGCCTATGCCTTTACCGAAGCTGGCTTTGAAGCGTTTGACGTGCACATGACCGACCTGCAAAGCGGCCGCGTCGATCTGGCCAACTTCCAAGGCGTGGTGGCGTGCGGTGGCTTCAGTTACGGTGACACGCTGGGCGCGGGCATCGGCTGGGCGCGTTCGATCACTTTCAACCCTGTTTTGGCGGATCAGTTCAAGGCCTTTTTTGCCCGCTTGGACACCTTTGGCCTGGGCGTTTGCAACGGCTGCCAGATGTTTGCCGAGCTGGCCGACATCATCCCCGGCGCGCAAGATTGGCCGCGCTTTACCACCAACCAGAGCGAGCGCTTTGAGGCCCGCCTGTCGATGGTGGAAGTGCTTGAATCGCCGTCGCTGTTTTTTAAAGGCATGGCCGGCAGTCGTTTGCCGATTGCGGTGGCGCACGGCGAAGGTTTTGCCAATTTCAAATACCGGGGCAACGCGGACAAAGCCATCGCGGCGCTGCGCTTTGTCAACAACCAGGGCGTGGCCACCGAAGCCTACCCGTTCAACCCCAACGGCAGCCCCGGCGGCCTGACCGGCGTGACCACGCCAGATGGCCGCTTCACCGCCATGATGCCGCACCCCGAGCGCGTGTTGCGCAACCTTCAGATGAGCTGGACCGCGCTTGACCCGAACGACTTCAGCCCCTGGATGCAACTGTGGCGCAACGCGCGGCGCTGGGTCGGTTGAACCACGACGACGAACGCCGATGAAGATTCTGTTGGTGGATGTTGTCGCTTTGGTGCTGACCCGATGACGCCACCTCCCACCACCAACGCGGTGCCCTTGGCCGAGCGGCTGCGCCCGCGCACGCTGGGCGAAGTGGTCGGCCAGCAGCAGTTGCTGGGCCAAGGCATGGCGCTGCGACTGGCGTTTGAGTCGGGCCAGCCACACAGTTGCATTTTTTGGGGGCCGCCGGGCACCGGCAAGACCACCATTGCCCGACTGATGGCCGACGCGTTTGACGCGCAGTTCATCACCATCAGCGCCGTGTTGGGTGGTGTCAAGGACATTCGCGAGGCGGTCGAACGGGCGCAACTGGCCCAGCAGCAGGGGCGGCGCACGCTGGTGTTTGTTGACGAGGTGCACCGCTTCAACAAAAGCCAGCAAGACGCTTTTTTGCCGCACGTTGAAAGTGGGCTGTTCACCTTTGTCGGCGCCACCACCGAGAACCCGTCGTTTGAGGTCAACTCGGCGCTGCTGTCGCGTGCGGCGGTCTATGTATTGCAACCGTTGAGCACCGATGACTTGAAGCTTATTATGGCTTCAGCGCAGGCAGCGCAAGCGCTACCAGTTGTTGAATCAGAGGCAATTGAGCGTCTGGTGGGGTATGCTGACGGCGATGCACGGCGGCTGCTCAACACGCTTGAGACGTTGGCCGTAGCAGCACAGCAGCAACAGCGCCAAAACATCACCGACGCCTGGCTGTTGCAGGTGCTGGGCGAACGACTGCGCCGCTACGACAAGGGCGGGGAGCAGTTTTACGACACCATCTCGGCGTTGCACAAAAGCGTGCGCGGCAGCGACCCCGATGCAGCGCTGTACTGGCTGGTGCGTATGCTCGACGGTGGTGCCGACCCGCGTTATCTGGTGCGTCGGATGATCCGTATGGCCAGCGAAGACATTGGCCTGGCCGACCCGCGTGCGTTGCGCCTGGCGCTGGACGCGGCCGAGGTTTATGAGCGCCTGGGCTCGCCTGAGGGCGAGTTGGCGCTGGCCGAGTGTGTGCTGTACCTGGCGGTGGCGCCCAAAAGCAATGCCGCCTACACGGCGTTCAACGCGGCGCGCGCCTTGGTCAAGCAGGACGGCACCCGAGCGGTGCCGATGCACTTGCGCAACGCACCGACCCAACTGATGAAACGGCTCGACTACGGCAAGGGCTACCGCTACGCACACGACGAGCAGGGTGGCTTTGCTGCGGGTGAGCGCTATTTGCCCGACGGGATGGCAGAGCCGCATTTTTACCAGCCGGTCGAACGCGGGCTGGAGATCAAGATCGCAGAGAAGTTGCGGCTGCTCAAGCAGCGCAACGATCAGGCGCGTTGATTGAGCGTTAGGAATGCTAATGGTCCAACCGTTTCAGGGTAAACCCAGGAAACTGCTGGCCGGTTGCTGTCAGTCCCATGACTACAATCGCGACCGCTTTCCTGCCAGTCGACAGTATTGGCAGGGTTTTTGCTAGTTTCAGTTTCATGCGGATCGTGCCCCAGTTTGAACGCTGGCCGCCACGTCGGTTGCCGATTTGAGTCGTTGGGTCGGTGTGTAACTGAAAATCGGAGAAGATTGATGGAAACTTTTATACAACAGATCATCAACGGTCTGGTGTTGGGCAGTATGTATGCCTTGGTGGCGCTGGGCTACACCATGGTCTATGGCATCATCGGTCTGATCAATTTTGCCCATGGCGAGGTGCTGATGGTGGGGGCGCTGACCAGTTGGTCGATCATCGGGCTGATGCAAGAGGCCATGCCGGGCGCGCCGGGCTGGCTGATTTTGCTGATTTCGCTGGTGATCGCCTGCGTGGTCGCCGCCGCACTGAACTTCACCATTGAAAAGCTGGCCTACAAACCGCTGCGCAACAGCCCGCGGCTGGCGCCACTGATCACCGCCATCGGTATGTCGATCCTGCTGCAGACGCTGGCCATGATCATCTGGAAGCCTAATTACAAGCCCTATCCCAACCCGATCGGCGGCGACCCGATCGAGATTGGTGGTGCGGTGATATCCATCACACAGGTGATCATCCTGGCGGTGACGGTGATCACTTTGGCGGTGCTGATGTATCTGGTCAATTACACCCGGCTTGGGCGGGCCATGCGCGCTACCGCCGAAAACCCGAACGTGGCTGCGCTGATGGGGGTTAAACCCGACGTGGTGATCTCGGCCACTTTTGTCATTGGCGCGGTGCTGGCGGCGGTGGCGGGCATCATGTATGCGGCCAATTACGGTACGGTGCAGCACACCATGGGTTTTTTGCCCGGGCTGAAGGCTTTTACAGCGGCGGTGTTTGGTGGCATTGGTAATTTGGCCGGTGCGGTGGTCGGTGGTCTGGCGCTGGGCATCATTGAGTCGCTGGGGGCCGGTTACATCGGCATCATTACCGGCGGTGTGCTGGGCAGCCACTACTCTGACATTTTTGCCTTTATCGTGTTGATTGTGGTGCTGACGCTGCGACCGTCGGGCCTGCTGGGTGAGCGCGTCGCGGATCGAGCTTGAGACTTTGCGGGACAGACCAGGAGTTACACGCAGTGAACTCTGCTCTGTCCTCAACTTGACTGAGAATTTGCGGGACAGACCAGGAATTACACGCAGTGAATTCTGCTCTGTCCTCAACTTGACTGAGAATTTGCGGGACAGACCAGGAATTACACGCAGTGAATTCTGCTCTGTCCTCAACTGATTAAGGATGTTATGAAACAAAAGCAAATCATCGTTTTTCTGCTGGCCGCGGTCGGTCTGCTGCTGGTACCGATTGTGTTGCAGGGCTTTGGCAACGCCTGGGTGCGCATTGCCGATACCGCGTTGCTCTATGTCATGCTGGCGCTGGGCCTGAATATTGTGGTCGGTTATGCCGGTCTGCTAGACCTGGGGTACGTGGCGTTTTTCGCCATTGGCGCATATATGTACGCGCTGATGGCATCACCACACCTGACTGAAAACTTTCCGTTTTTTGCGGCGATGTTCCCCGATGGGCTGCATGCACCGATCTGGGTCATTATTCCGGCCGGGGCGGGTTTGGCGGCTTTTTTTGGCGTGTTGCTGGGTGCGCCCACGCTGCGCTTGCGCGGGGATTACCTGGCCATTGTGACGCTGGGTTTTGGTGAAATCATCCGGGTGTTCTTGAACAACCTGGATCACCCGGTGAACATCACCAACGGTCCCAAGGGCATGGGCGAGCTCGATTCGGTGTCGTTCTTCGGGCTGAATTTCGGTCGACCCTTGGAACTGTTCGGATTCGAGCTGTCGTCGGTGACGCTGTATTACTACCTGTTTCTGGTGTTGGTGATTTTTAGCGTGATCATCTCGTACCGCTTGCAGTTCTCGCGCGTGGGCCGTGCCTGGATGGCCATCCGCGAGGACGAAATTGCCGCCAAGGCGATGGGCATCAACACGCGCAACCTCAAGTTGCTGGCGTTTGGCATGGGTGCTACGTTTGGTGGCGTGTCGGGTGCGATGTTTGCGTCGTTTCAGGGCTTTATCTCGCCCGAGTCGTTTTCTTTGATGGAGTCGATCATGATTGTGGCGATGGTGGTGCTGGGCGGCATTGGGCACTTGCCGGGTGTGATCATCGGTGCGCTGGCGTTGTCTGCCCTGCCAGAGGTGCTGCGCTATGTAGCAGCACCGCTGCAAAGCATGACCGGTGGCCGACTGGATGCGTCGATCCTGCGCCAGTTGCTGATTGCCCTGGCCATGATCATCATCATGCTGCTGCGCCCGCGCGGGCTGTGGCCGTCGCCCGAGCACGGCAAGTCGCTGCCCAACACCAAGGCCTGATGGGGCCAGGGTAGTGAACCAGAGGAATTGAACATCATGACAGACACAGTTCTCAATGTGACCGGCGTGTCCAAGCGCTTTGGCGGCTTGCAGGCGCTCAGTGACGTGGGTATCCAGATTTTGCGTGGCCAGGTCTATGGCCTGATCGGCCCCAACGGGGCTGGTAAAACCACGTTTTTCAACGTGCTGACCGGCTTATATACACCCGACACCGGTACTTTTGAGTTGGCTGGCAAACCGTACCAACCGACGGCGGTGCATGAGGTGGCCAAGGCCGGCATTGCCCGCACGTTCCAGAATATTCGTCTGTTCGCCGAAATGACCGCGCTGGAAAATGTCATGGTGGGGCGCCACGTGCGCACCCACTCGGGGCTGATCGGGGCGGTGTTTCGGCTGCCCGCGTTCAAGGCCGAAGAAGCCGCCATTGCTCAGCGTGCGCAAGAACTGCTGGACTATGTGGGGATCGGCAAACTGGCCGATTTCAAGGCGCGCACGCTGAGCTATGGCGACCAGCGCCGCCTGGAAATTGCGCGCGCATTGGCGACCGACCCGCAACTGATTGCGCTGGATGAACCCGCTGCCGGCATGAACAGCACCGAAAAAGTACTGCTGCGTGAATTGATCGACAAGATCCGCAATGACAACCGCACCATTTTGCTGATTGAGCACGACGTGAAGCTGGTGATGGGCCTGTGCGACCGTGTCACCGTGCTGGACTACGGCAAGGAGATCGCCGAGGGCACGCCGGGCGACGTGCAACGCAACGACAAAGTGATTGAAGCCTATCTGGGCACCAGAGGACACTGACCATGGCGCAAGTTTTGTTGAAAGTCAAGGCGCTCAAGGTCGCTTATGGCGGCATCCAGGCGGTCAAGGGTGTCGATTTTGAGGTGAAAGAAGGCGAACTGGTGTCATTGATCGGTTCCAATGGTGCCGGCAAGACCACCACCATGAAGGCGATCACCGGCTCGCTGCCGATCAACGACGGTGATATTGAGTACCTGGGCCGCAGCATTCATGGTCAGGGGCCGTGGGACCTAGTCAAACAGGGGCTGGCGATGGTGCCCGAAGGTCGCGGTGTCTTCACCCGCATGACGATCCAGGAAAACCTGCAAATGGGCGCCTATATCCGTGATGACAAGGCCGAGGTAGCGCTTGATCTGGAAAAAGTGTTCGGCATTTTCCCTCGCCTGAAAGAACGCCGTAACCAACTGGCCGGTACCCTGAGCGGTGGTGAACAGCAAATGCTGGCGATGGGCCGCGCACTGATGAGCCGGCCCAAGGTGCTGCTGATGGATGAACCGTCGATGGGGCTGGCGCCGATCATGGTGGACAAAATTTTTGAGGTGGTGCGCGATGTGTATGCGCAAGGCGTGACGATTTTGCTGGTCGAACAAAACGCCAGCCGGGCACTGGCCATTGCCGACCGCGGCTATGTCATGGAGTCCGGCCTGATCACCATGACGGGCGATGCCAAGACCATGCTGACCGACCCCAAAGTGCGTGCTGCTTACCTGGGTGAATGACGGGTCGCTGAGTTTTTATCAATAAGTTGATCTGGCTCAAGGTTGACGGTGCTGTAGCGCGGCAAAGTTCGCGCTATGTTTTCAGTCAACACCATTGATCCTTCGGCCCGAGAGCAAAGCATTGCGCGCGGTCAAATTTTGCAGCAACGTGGCATCGATACCAAGCGTGTCAGCTACATCGAGTCGGGCCGGGTCGCGTTGGGCATCGTCGAAGCTGGCGAGATGGAACACCAGATCGGCGTACTCGAGGGGCCGTGTTGGCTCGACGCCAGTTCGGTTGTGTTGGGGTTGCCGCACCTGGTGGATGCGATTGCCGACTCTGCCGTGTGCTTGCGCGCGGTGGCGACCAAAGACTTTCGCAAGGCGATCTCGAATTTGCCCGAATCGGCGCAGGCGGTGTTGAACGATGTGGCCATGGCGCATCGGCGCCAGACCGAATTTGCCGTCAGCCGCCTGGCCAAGGACGCCGAGTCGCGCTGCGCCGAATGGCTGCTTTGCCACGCGCATACCTGTGAGCAAGGGCACCTGGAAGTGGAGCTCAGCCAGCGCAAGCGCAGTATTGCGGCGCAATTGGGTATTGCCCCCGAAACTTTTTCGCGCGTGTTGCGCCATTTGCGTGAGCAAAGCCTGATCAGCGGCACCGGCCGGGTGCTCAACCTGGTCGATCCGGGCGGTTTGCGGTCACTCGCCGGGGTTTGATTGAACCCAGCCCCATGACCCTTGCCCGCCTGCAACTTGCCGGCATTGCTAAACATTACCCTGGTGTGGTCGCCAACAGCGACGTCGCGCTGACGGTGCTGCCTGGCCAGATACACGCTGTGCTGGGTGAAAACGGTGCTGGCAAATCGACCCTGATGAAGATCATCTACGGCGCAGTCCAGCCCGACGCGGGTGAGGTTTTTTTCAACGGGCAACCGGTTCACATCAAAAATCCGCAACAGGCGCGCGCGCTGGGCATCAGTATGGTGTTTCAGCATTTCAGCTTGTTTGACACGCTCACTGTCGCTGAAAACGTCTGGCTCGGTCTGGACCAGCGCTTGAGCCTGCGCGAGGTCACCCGCAACATTGAGCGCAAGGCCACTGAATACGGTCTGGGTATCGAACCGACGCGCCCGGTGCACACTTTGAGCGTGGGCGAGATGCAGCGTGTGGAAATCATCCGCGCTTTGCTGACGCAGCCGCAGTTGCTGATTTTGGACGAGCCCACGTCGGTGCTGACGCCGCAAGCGGTTGAAAAGCTGTTTGTTGTGCTGCGCCAACTCGCCGCCGAGGGCTGCAGCATTCTGTACATCAGCCACAAGCTGCACGAAATTCGCGCACTTTGCAGCGCCTGCACCGTGTTGCGTGCGGGTCGGGTGGCTGGCGTGTGCAACCCGACGCAAGAAAGCAACGCCTCGTTGTCGCGCCTGATGATTGGTACCGAACCACCACCGCTGGAGCACCGGGCGCAGCAGCCTGGCGCGGTGTTGCTGCGCGTGCGTCATTTGTCGCTGGCGCGGGAAGACCAGTTTGGTGTGGCTCTGCAAGACGTTGACTTTCAGGTCCGCTCGGGTGAAGTGGTTGGCATTGCCGGCGTTTCTGGCAACGGTCAGAAAGAATTGTTGCGCGCCCTGTCGGGTGAAGATTGCCGCTCGGCACCCGAGTCGATCGCCATCGGCCGGGTCGATGTGTCGCGCCATCATCCCGGCCATCGGCGCAGCTTGGGGCTGCATTTTGTGCCCGAAGAGCGGCTCGGGCGCGGTGCCGTGCCGACCTTGTCGCTGGCGCACAACCTGCTGCTGACGCGCCAGGAAGCGATTGCCATGCCGCACTTGGTGGGCGGTTGGATCCGCGTGCGCCAGCTTGAGCGGCAGGCTGCCGACATCATCGCCAGGTTTCAGGTCAAGGCCGGTGGTGTGCATGCGCTGGCGCGCGCGTTGTCGGGCGGCAACCTGCAAAAGTTCATTGTCGGGCGCGAGATGGACGCCAAACCACGCCTGTTCATCGTGTCGCAACCGACCTGGGGCGTTGACGTGGGGGCCGCGGCGCAAATCCGCGGCGAGATTTTGCTGCTGCGCGACGCCGGTTGCGCGGTGTTGGTGGTCAGTGAAGAACTGGATGAACTGTTTGAGGTGTGCGACCGGCTGCACGTGATGGCGCGTGGACGGCTGTCGCCTTCGCTGCCTGTGGGCCAGGCCAGTGTCGAAAAAATCGGCCAGTGGATGAGTGGGCTGTGGGATGTCCCGCAGGCGGCCGATGTTGCGGCTTGAGGCGCGTGCCGAACCGTCGCGGTTCTGGACCTACGGCTCGCCGCTGCTGGCGCTGCTGGTGACGGTGCTGGTCGGCACGCTGATGTTTGCCGCCCTGGGCAAGGACCCGATCAAGGGCTTGTCGATGTTTTTCTGGCTGCCGATTCGCACTGGTTACGCTTGGGGCGAGCTGT
>JAQTSL010000424.1 GCA_028711355.1 Rhodoferax sp. | reverse complement strand
CGGAGCGCTTCAAACCGCTGATCGAGGCCAAAGCCATCAGCCAGCAGGAATTTGTCAACGCGCAGGCGGCCCAAAAACTCGCTGCCGCCGACGTGGCGGTGGCCAAGGCGTCCGAACAAACTGCCCGCATCAACTTGGGCTATACATCCATCACCGCGCCGATTGCTGGCCGCATTGGCCGCGCGCTGGTGACCGAAGGCGCGCTGGTCGGCCAGGGTGAGGCCACGCCCATGGCGGTGATCCAGCAAACCGACCCGCTGTTTATCAACTTCACCCAGTCCGCCGCTGAGGTGCTCAAGCTGCGCCAGGCGCTCGACGCCGGCCAACTCAAGCGTGCTGGCAGCCAGGCCGCCAGCGTGCACCTGGTGCTGGAAGACGGTTCTGAATACGCCCGACCCGGCAAATTGCTGTTCTCGGACCTGACGGTCGATGCCACCAGCGGCCAGATCACGCTGCGCGCAGAAGTGCCTAACCCGCACGGCACGCTGCTGCCAGGCCTGTTTGTGCGCGTGCGACTACAGCAAGCCACTGCTGGCAACGCCATCACGCTGCCGCAACAAGCGGTCACGCGCTCACCCCAGGGCGACTCGGTAATGGTGGTGGGCGCTGACGGCAAAGTGAGTCCGCGCCCGGTCAAGATTGGTGGTCAGCAGCGCGGCCAGTGGGTGGTGTTGGATGGCCTACAAGCCGGTGAGCAGGTGATGGTCGATGGCTTCCAGAAACTGCGCCCTGGGGCCACTGTGAAGCCGCTGCCGTGGCAAGCGCCTGGCAGTGCCCCTGCCAAATCTGCCAGCGCCGCTAAGCTGCCCTGAACCATGCGCTACAGATCATCAGTACCAGCCGCTCAATTGGGGTCAGAGCCCAATTCGTTGCCCGGTCTTGATCCGCTCGAATGTTCTACCCCGAATTGGGATCCGACCCCAATTGGGTTACTGCCTACGCAAAAACGGTTGCCACTGGGCCATACGGTTGGTAATTCACGTCAGTGCGTTCATTGAGGAGCCCTATTTATGGCTAAATTTTTCATTGACCGACCGATTTTTGCCTGGGTAATTGCGCTGTTCATCATCGTCATGGGTTCGGTCGCCATCACCCAATTGCCGATTGCCCAGTACCCGCCGGTGGCACCACCGTCGATCGTGATCTCGGCCAGCTACCCCGGCGCTTCGGCGCAGACGCTGGAAGACAGTGTGCTCTCGATCGTGGAGCAAGAGATGAACGGCTCACCCGGGCTGATCTACATGGAATCGGTGGCGCAAGCCAACGGCACGGGCAGCATCACACTGAGTTTTCAGCCCGGCACGAGCCCCGACCTGGCGCAGGTGGACGTGCAAAACCGGCTCAGCCGTGCCAGCCCGCGCTTGCCTTCGGCGGTGACGCAGCAAGGTGTGCGGGTGGACAAAGCACGCAGCAACTTCTTGTTGTTTGCGATCCTCTCCAGCGACGACCCCAAGCTCGACCCGATTGCTTTGGGTGACTATGCCTCACGCTCGATCCTGCCTGAAATCCAGCGCGTGCCCGGCGTGGGTCAAGCCCAACTGTTTGGCACCGAGCGCGCCATGCGGGTCTGGATTGACCCAACCAAACTGCAAGGCTTCAACCTGTCTGCGGCCGAGGTGACCGCTGCCATCCGCGCCCAAAACGCGCAAGTGTCGGCCGGTGAAATTGGCAGCCTGCCCAATGTGGCGGGCCAGGGCATCGCCGCTACGGTCGTCGTCAATGGGCAGCTCGGCAGCGTCGCCGAATTTGGCCAGGTGGTGCTGCGCGCCAATACCGATGGTTCCAGCGTGCGCCTGAAAGACGTGGCGCGCATCGAGCTGGGTGCGCAAGCCTACGCCACCCAGGCGCGGCTCAACGGCAAACCCTCCACCGGCATCGGTGTGCAGCTCTCGCCCAGCGGCAACGCGCTGGCCACGGCCAAGGCGGTGCGCGCGCGCATGACCGAACTGGAAAAGTTTTTTCCAAAAGGCATGACCTGGGCAATTCCGTACGACAGCTCGCGCTTTATTGAGACTTCGCTGCGCCAGGTGGCCGAGACGCTGCTGGAAGCCATTGTGCTGGTGTTTCTGGTGATGTTTTTGTTCATGCAGGACTGGCGCTACACCCTCATCCCGACCATCGTCGTTCCGGTGTCGCTGCTGGGCACTTTTGCGGCGCTGCTGGCGTTTGGCTTTTCAATCAACGTGCTGACCATGTTTGCCATGGTGCTGGTGATCGGTATTGTGGTCGATGACGCGATTGTGGTGGTGGAAAACGTCGAGCGCATCATGAGCGAAGAAGGCTTGCCGCCGGTGCAGGCCACGCGCAAGGCGATGGGGCAGATTCAGGGCGCCATCATTGGTGTGACGGTGGTGCTGATTTCGGTGTTTGTGCCGCTGGGGTTTTTCAGCGGCTCCATTGGCAACATCTACCGCCAGTTTGCGGCGGTGATGGGCACATCGATTGCGTTTTCGGCGTTTTTGGCGCTGTCTTTGACGCCGGCTTTGTGCGCTACCCTGCTTAAACCGGTTGAAGCGGGTCACCACCACGCCAAGAGCGGTTTTTTTGGCTGGTTCAACCGTGGCTTTGCCCGCACCGCCAAGGGCTACGAAGGCGGTGTGGCCAAACTGCTGCCGCACGCCGCGCGCTACCTGGTGATCTACCTGGC
>JAQTSL010000423.1 GCA_028711355.1 Rhodoferax sp. | reverse complement strand
CGGGCGTTGATACTGCGGGTGCGCCTGGCCTTGCCCAAGGGGTGCAAGCCGGTGCTGGGTTACGCCGACATTGACAAGAAAATGGCTGAGGCCGGCGTTACACAACCGAGTGCCGCGCAGTTGTTTGATTGGGTCTGTCAGATTCGCCGCGCCAAGCTGCCCGACCCGGCGCTGATTGGCAACGTTGGCAGCTTCTTCAAGAACCCGACGGTGACGACCGAACAATGCGCCGACATCATCGGGCGCGACCCCCGGGTGGTGTATTACCGGCTCGATGACGGCAGCGTCAAGCTGGCGGCGGGCTGGCTGATTGACGCCTGCGGCTGGCGTGGCAAGTCGGTCGGGCAAGCCGGTGTTTATGAAAAACAGGCGCTGGTGCTGGTCAACCGGGGTGCGGTCAATGGCAGCGATGGTGCTACTGGCGGCGAGGTGATGACGCTGGCACGCGCCATTCAGACCAGCGTTTATGAGCGCTTTGGCATCCTGCTGGAGATCGAGCCGGTGGTGGTGTAGAGGGTTGAATGTGCACGATGTGTTGGAGCAGCGGCTGGTCTCGACGATCTTCATTGCTGCCGTGGGGTGTCACTACAGCCAGTTAGCGCAAACCAACCACCTCTGCGCGAACATCTTGCGACAAAGTGCGCCGGTCGCGACCGTTGGCTTTTTGTGGCACGCCAAAGTTAAGGGTTACGCGCAGTGGCGCTGCGTTGGCAATGCGCCAGATCGAGCCCAGCAGCGTGTCCTGGTCGATGTAACTGGCGACCTGGCTCGGCTGTCCGGTGGCACTGTCTTCATAAATCAACGCGACCGGCTGAACCGGCGCATCTGCCGCAATGGCGGCTTGAAACAAATTGGCATGGAACGCCAGCACCTGTTCGCCGTTGCTGGTGGTGCCCTCAGGAAAGATCGTCAGCAGATCGCCAGCCACCAGTCGCTCGGCCATCTGGTGCACCACCCGCAGTGCGTCGCGCGGTGACTGGCGCTGGACAAACAGCGTGCCCGCGCCGCAGGCCAGTTTGCCGATCAGCGGCCAGGCCTGCACCTCGGCTTTGGCCACCATCCGGCTTGGGCCGGTGGCCAGCAACAGATAGATGTCCAGCCACGAGATATGGTTCGCCGCCAGCAGCACTGGGCGCTGCTTTGGTGGCTTGCCATTCACTACTAATTGAATAGCTAGCAGCGCAAGCAGCGTCTGCGCCCAAGCCTGAATTCTTTGAATTTTTTGATCGGCTGACAAGCGTGGAAAGCGCCACGCCATCACCACCATGCCGTACAACAAATGCAGGCCTAGACGAAACAAGGTGAACGATGCGGCGATCTTTTGGAACATAAAGAATCGTGCCGGACTTTGACCCGACACGATGTCAACACCACCCTGACAACAGCAAATAATTATTTGATCGCCGGCAGGCCACCCAGGTAGCCGACCGGTGCGTGGAATACATCGATGCGGTCCTTGAGCTGCTTGGCCAGCTCTGCCGGCACGGTCTTGGCAAAGTCGCCCCAGTGCTGGTTGTTGGCCAGGATGTAGGCGTGGCCGTGCAGGTTGTCCAGCACTTGCAAGCCGGTGTTTTCGGCCCCTGCGGCAGAGCTCAGGATGCGGCTGAGCTTTTTGCTGTCCACGTGGTAGGCCCACAAATAGTTGTTGGTGTGGATCAGCGAGTCTTCGCCAATGAACAGCGTGCGCATACCTTCAGAGTAAAACAGGTTGTCCGGCTGGGCTATTTTGTTGTCGTCGGCGCTATTGCCTTTGGCGTCGGGTGCTGCCAGCGGCAAGCCCAGCAAGGCCGGTTCCACATAGATCTTGGTTGCGACAAAGTCGGACGCAATCAGGTTGCCATTCTGGTCACGCTGGCCAGTGGCCAGATCGGCGCTGTAGGTGGCACCGGCTTCGTTGGCTGGCAGGCGGATGTGGTCAGTCGGTTCACCCTTGGCGCTGGTCATGCTGTCGCGGATGGCGGACATTGCCAGATAGAGCTTCTTGCCGGCAGCGTTGATCGCAACTCCTTCGTACTTGGTGAACTCGGTGGTGGCGCCCATCAGCGCGGCCATACGGCGGGTTTCCAGAAAGGCGGCTGCCTTTTCTTTGCCGGGCTTGAACTTCAGGCATTCGTCTTCCTTGGAGCCGGCGCGGATACGGGTGTAACTGGCCGGGCAGACATTGCCTTCGGGTTTGGCTGCGTCAAAAATATCGGTAAAAGTGTGCGTGTCGGCCAGTTGCTTGACCTCTTCACTGGTGGCGTGGCCCAGCTTGACCCAGCTCAGATTGGCTTTGCCGCCACCCTGGTCACTGGTCTGGTTCCATTTGGCGGCGTACAAGCTGCCGCTGTCCAGATTGCCCCAGGCGTCGCCCACATACATCAGCATCAGGCCATAGGTACCGTCGTCACCCAGGTAGGCGGTCTTGCCATCCGGCGCCAGGCGCGCCAGCTCCCAGGTGCCGCGGCCCATGGCGTAGTGCTTGCTGACCAGTGTTTTGCCGGTGGCGCGCACATCTACCTCCGGGATATAGCCATAGTGGTACGGATTGGCCGGTTTGCCACCCAGGTATTGCGCGCTCATGGCTCTCGGGCCGGCGGCCGTCTTGGCTGCGTTTTTGGTCATGGGGTTGAACTGCAGGTCGTAGTCTTCTTCCGAACCCAGGTGGGT
>JAQTSL010000422.1 GCA_028711355.1 Rhodoferax sp. | reverse complement strand
GACGGCCGCGTCGTCGTGCGCGTCAATGCCGTCGGGGTGGACACCGTGCTGGCCAACATCATCCGGCTGGTGGAAGACGCACAAGCCGCCAAAGCGCCGATCCAGCGACTGGTGGACCAGGTCAGCGCGGTGTTTGTGCCAGTGGTGCTGGTGCTGGCGCTGCTGACGTTTCTGGGCTGGTGGCTGAGCGGTCACGCGCTGGACGTGGCCGTCATCAACGCGGTCACGGTGCTGGTGATTGCCTGCCCCTGCGCGCTGGGCTTAGCCACACCTGCGGCGATCATGGCCGGCACCGGTATCGCGGCACAGCACGGCATCTTGATCAAGGACGCGCAGGCGTTGGAGCTGGCACACAAGGCGCAAGTGGTGGTGTTTGACAAAACCGGCACGCTGACCGTGGGGCACGCCCGTTTGACCGATTTTCTGGTGGACGATCCAGCCGAGCAAAATGACTTGCTGAGCGTGGCAGCGGCCATCCAGAGCGGCAGCAGCCACCCGCTGGCGCGCGCGGTGGTGGCCGCAGCGCAAGAAAAGGAATTGACGTTACCGCCCGTTGGCAACGTGCTCAGCACGCCCGGCAAAGGGCTGGAGGGCGTGGTGGGTGGCATCAGCTACGTGATCGGCAGCCCGGCGTGGATAGACCAGTTGCAAGGTGATCTGGGCGCGTTGGCCACACCGTTGGCGCGGTTGCAGGAACACGGTGCCACGCTGGCCGCACTGGCCCGGCGCAGTGCCACCGGGCTGCAGGTGGTGGCGCTGATGGGCTTTGGCGACCAGCCCAAACCCGGTGCCGCAGCGGCAATTGCTGGCCTACGAACCATCGGCATCCGGGTGCTGATGCTGTCGGGCGACAACCGCGCTGCGGCGCAGGCGATGGCGCTTCGCGTGGGCCTGCACGCTGATCAGGATGAGGTCATCAGCGACGTGCTGCCAGGCGACAAAGCGGCCCATATTGCCCGGCTCAAAGCCACTGGTCAGACCGTGGTGATGGTGGGCGATGGCGTCAACGACGCACCCGCACTGGCCGCAGCCGATGTCGGTATGGCCATGGCCAACGCGGGTGGCGGCACCGACGTGGCGATGCACGCGGCGGGCATCACGCTGATGCGCGGCGACCTGGCGCTGGTCGCCGCCGCGCTGGATATTTCACACCGCACCGTGGCCAAGATCCGGCAAAACCTGTTCTGGGCCTTTATCTACAACGTGGTTGGCATCCCGCTGGCCGCGTTTGGCGTGCTGAACCCGGTGCTGGCTGGCGCAGCCATGGCAGCCAGTTCGGTGAGCGTGATGAGCAACGCCTTGCTGCTCAAGCGCTGGCGGCCCGCAGCTCGCCCGGGCGGGTGATAAAACAAAAGAGGGGCGCGAATCTGGTCAGCGGCATCGGCATCGGCATACTCGCACTCGTCGGGGTCGTGGTTTTGCAGCAGGAATTCGCGGTAGCAGTGCTCGATGACGGGCTTCGAGTGGGCCTCCACTCACAGAAACTCGATGTATTCCTGCTCCTTCGGGGTCTTGAAGGAGAGCGGCAGGTAGTCGGCGCGTTCGGCGGCCTCTTCCATGGCTCAAGCCTCCGGGGTGACGGGCTGTTCTTCGCCCCAGATACGGGCGAGGGTGGCCTGAATTTTTTGCTCGAAACGGGTGATCAGTTCGCGGTTGACGGCGACCAGCGCTTGCTCGGCGTCGATCTCGGCGACGATGGCTTGCTGCGTGGCGAGAGGTGGGAGCGGAATGGGAATGCTCTCGACGATGCATTGATTGATCTTTGGCATGCTCCCGGCAGCGCCGACTGCGTTACGCGTAACGAATTCACGAACCGGGGGCGGATTCAAGTCTGAATTTGAACATCAGCTATGGAGTACGTTTTTCGGGGGCAAGATCAGTTCAGGCATCAAGCACAACTGCACCGCGCGCTACGCCCGCCGGGTTGCCCCGGCTTCTGACGTATGACCTCAGCACGTCTTCAGTCGCCGACTCTCGTTTGGCCCTTCGCCTTCGGTCTTCGGATCATGGGTTTCGCCTCGGATGGCTACGACCCCTGCTGATTTCTCGCTTGCGGTTGGCACCACCAGGAGTGACTACACAGGTCAGGGTTTGTTGAACATCGCCGCGCCATGCAAAATCATGGGCAACGTGCCGCCTTGCACGACGACGCCCAGGCGTTCGCCTGCTGCACCGCCAAACACGATCCGGATGTTGACGCTGCACCCCGTGCCGCAGGTGCCGCCGGTCAATAGTCCACCAAAGCTAAACCCGGAGCCAAAGGCCATTGTGCCCGTCGCTAACGCCACGATCGAGGTGCCTGGCGTTGCGACGCCACCGGCTGTTGTCAGGGTGTAAGTCAGGTCTGAAAAGGTGAATATGAGGTCAAGGCCAACAGTCCTGGTGGCAAAGTTGACCGCGGCGCTGCCGGTCAGGGTTCCCGGCGCTGCGTGGCCATCGAGATACGTTGGTTTGGTCGCTGCTGCCAGTTGGTAGGTGACCGTTCCCGTGGTTGGCAGCGCGCTGATCAGTGTGGGGTTGGTGACTGCATAGTGCAGACCATGGTTCGCGTCGAAATCCGGCAAAACACTGTAAAAAGCACCGGCCAATGCGCCGTTGGTCCAGCGGCCAATGCTCATGATGCCGTCCGTCGCCAATTCGCCGACGCTG
>JAQTSL010000112.1 GCA_028711355.1 Rhodoferax sp. | reverse complement strand
CTGGACTCGGCTTGGCTGGGTTGGCCGCTGGCGCTGTTGGTGGGCGCTGTGCTGGCCTTGCTGGTGGGCGCTATCAGCCTGCGCACAAGGGGGGTCTATTTCATCATGATCACGCTGGCCTTTGCCCAAATGCTCTACTTTTTGATGGTCTCGCTCAAGACCTATGGCGGTGACGACGGCTTGTCGTTGCCCGGGCGTTCAAGCCTCGGCTTGGGGCTGGACCTGGCCAGTGACAAGACGTTTTATTACACCGTGTTGGTACTGGCGGTAGCGGTGTTTGCGGGTTTGCAGCGGCTGGTCAATTCACCGTTTGGTCATGCGCTGCAAGCGGTGCGCGAAAACGAGCCGCGCATGCAGGCGCTGGGCTTTGCTGTCTATCGAATCAAGCTCATGGCGTTTACCGTGTCGGGTGCGCTGGCGGCACTGGCGGGCGCGTTGCTGGCCAACCAAGCCGGGTTTGTCAGTCCGTCGATGATGCAGTGGAGCGAGTCCGGCATGCTGATGATCATGGTGATTCTGGGTGGGGTAGGGCGGCTTTACGGTGGCTTTGTCGGTGCGGTGGTTTTCTTGTTGCTCGAAGAAGGCTTGAGCACCTTCACCATCCACTGGCAGCTCGGGCTGGGGGCGGTGTTGCTGGCGGTGGTGCTGCTGGCTCCCAACGGCTTGCTCAGCCTGTGGCGCGGCAAGGCAGCGTCATGACGCACAGTGTGTTGCTGCAGGTGGATGCGCTGGTCAAGCGCTTTGGCGCGCTGGCTGCCACCGATCAGACCAACCTGACGGTGCGTGCTGGCGACATCCACGCCCTGATTGGCCCCAACGGCGCAGGCAAAACCACACTGATCCACTTGATCTCTGGCGCACTACAGCCCGACCGTGGCCGCATTCATTTTGACGGCATCGACATCACCCCGATGCCGATGTATCAACGCGTTGGCCACGGTCTGGCGCGCTCTTACCAGATCACCAGCATTTTCAAAAAGCTCTCGGTGCTGGACAACATTGCGCTAGCGGTACAGGCGCACGCGGGCGCTGGGCTGGGCTGGTGGCGACCCGCCCGCGCTGATCGCGAGCGCTATGCGCTGGCCGCCGAGGTGGTGGAACGTATCGGTCTGGCGCATCAACTACAGCAACTGGCAGGCCGCCTGTCGCACGGCGAGCAGCGCCAGCTTGAAGTCGGTCTGGCGCTGGCTACGCGACCCAAATTGCTGCTGTTGGATGAGCCGATGGCGGGCATGGGGCCGGACGAATCAGAACGCATGGTGGCATTGCTGCACAGCCTGCGTGGTGAGACCACGATGCTGCTGGTCGAGCACGACATGGATGCGGTGTTCCGACTGGCCGACCGCATCTCTACGCTGGTCTATGGCCAGGTCATTGCCAGCGGTACCCCAAATGAGATCCGGGCGCACCCGCAGGTGCAGGCGGCGTATTTGGGCGATGAAGCCGGGGTGGGCCCATGAGCGCGCTGCTGGAGGTGCAGGGGTTGGAGACCGCTTATGGCACCAGCCAGGTGCTGTTTGGTGTGGATATGCGCATTCAGACCGGCGATGTGGCCACGCTGCTGGGGCGCAACGGCATGGGCAAGACCACCACCGTGCGCTCCATTCTGGGCTTGACACGCGCGCAGCGTGGTGTGGTGCGCTTCAGGGGCGAGCGTATCGATGCGCTGGCGACCGATCGCATTGCCCGCATGGGCATGGCGCTGGTGCCCGAAGGCCGCCAGATTTTTGGCAACCTGTCGGTCAAGGAAAACCTGCTGGCGTTTGCCGCCAACCGCAATGCGTCGCCCACGCCGTGGTCGCTGGAGGCGGTGCTGGTATTGTTCCCAAAGCTGGCCCAGCGCTTACGGCATATGGGTAGCCAGCTATCAGGAGGAGAGCAACAAATGCTCGCAACGGGCCGTGCGCTGATGACCAATCCGCACCTGTTGATGCTGGACGAAGCCACTGAAGGGCTGGCCCCGCTGGTGCGTGAGGAAATCTGGCAGTGCCTGGACCAACTGCGCGCCCACGGCCAAACGCTGCTGGTGATTGACAAGTATGTGCAACGCCTGCTGCGGCTGGCCAACGCGCACACGGTGCTGGAGCGTGGTCGCGTGGTCTGGCAAGGGGATTCTGCGCAATTGGCTGCTGCGCCGGAACTGTGGCAGCGTTACATTGGCATCTGATGATTTTTGAAGGTTTCACACCATGCCCATGCCCACGCTCTATCGCAACTTTGAAACGCAGGCGCAGATTGACGCGCAGTACAACCCGGCCATCAAGCTGGCCGACCCCACTGAGCCGGCCCGGCACTACGCAGAGCAGTCTGCCCGCGCCCGGGCACAGTTGGCTTGCACGCTGGACCTGCCTTATGGCCCCACGCTGGCTGAGACGCTAGATATTTTTCCGGCAGACAAGCCACACGCGCCGGTGTTTGTGTTTTTGCACGGGGGCTACTGGCGGGCGCTGTCCAGCAAAGACTTCAGTTGCATTGCGTTGGGTTTGCAGCCGCTGGGCATCACCACCGTGGTGGTTCATTACGCCTTGTGTCCGCACGTCACAGTGGATGAAATCACGCGCCAGGTGCGCGCTGCGGTGGTGTGGACCTGCAAGAACATTGGCGCTTACGGTGGGGATCCGTCGCGCATCGCGCTGGGTGGGCATTCTGCCGGCGCCCACCTGACGGCGATGTGCCTGCAAACCCCTTGGGCAGCGGCGTATGGTTTGCCGCAAGACCCGATTGCAGCGGCGCTGCTGGTCAGCGGCATCTATGACATTGCACCGCTGCGTTACAGCTACCTGCAGCCGATGATTCAGCTTGACGATGGCATCATCTCCCGCAACTCACCGGCGTTTGCGGTGCGCCGTTGCAGCACACCGGTGTGGACCAACTGGGGCAGCGAAGAAACGCCAGAGTTTGAGCGGCAGGCGCATTTGTTTCACAACGCCTGGCTGGCTGCTGGCAACCATGGCGAGATCAGTGCGCTGCCGGGTGCCAACCACTACATTGGCATCCACGGTTTTGAGCAGCCCACCAGCCATTTGTGCCAGTGGTTGGCTACAAAGCTTGGTGTTTAAACTGCCTCGGTGCCGGTTGCACCCTCGCTACCAATGTAATCTGTCGAGCTTATGAGATTTTTTGAATGTCGGGTACCAATTCGCCGCCAGGAATCATCAATTTTCATTCCAATTTGAGGTGAGATTGTCATCATGATGGAAAAATTTAAGCGCTATCTGAGTCAATATTTTGAGCATGTATTTGTGCTTCTAATTTTATTGGCTACCAGTATAATAAACTATTATATTCCGTACAAAATAGCATTTTTAAACTTCTATTTTCTGCCAATTATCTTGGGCGCCTATTATCTCGGACAGAAGCGTGCCATGCTGGGGGCAGTTTTTTCCGCGCTGCTGGTACTGGGCTATATGTTGCTGACTCCGAGTGCTTTCCTGGCAGCTAATTCGACCGATCAGGTTTTTTTGCATTTGTCCATTTGGAGTGGTTTTCTTATACTTGCCGGAGCTGTGGTTGGAAAATTGCAGGAAAACCTGAAACTCGAAGTCGCCAATGCACGGAAACTTAACACACAGTTGGCTCAGAGCCAGCAGGAATTAAATGATTCAAACATCAAATTGCTTGACAACAACCACAGCCTGGAAGACCGCGTGCAAGAACGCACTCAGGAGCTTCAGCAATCCAAGTCAGCCATAGAAAGTTTGAAATCGAAAGTAGAAATGGCACTTTACAGTACCATGGATTCGACCGTTGTTAATCTAATGATAGAAGGTCGCTTACGTAATGAAAAGCGCTTGATGAGCGTTATGTTTGTCGATTTGGTTGGCTTTACATCTTATTCTGAAGATATTCGTCCTGAAAATGTGGTTGCCGACTTGAACCGATATTTACAGGATATGGAACCGGTGATGCTTGCCTATCATGGCCATATTGATAAATACATGGGGGATGGCATCATGTGTGAATTTGGCGTGCCTCAGGAATTTGTCATGCATCGTCTGATGGCGGTCACCTGTGCCTTGAAAATGCAGGCCATGTTGACGGCGCGTGCCCACCCCTGGAAAATGCGGGTCGGCATAGCTTCAGGAGCGGCGATTGCCGGTTTGATCGGATCACATCGACAGACCTATACGGCAATTGGCGACATTGTTAACCTGGCCGCCCGACTGGAACAGAATTGCAACCCGGGCCGCATACTGGTAGATAAATTTACGCACGAAGACATTCAACCGTTTTTTGAAACACGCAAACTCCGTGTGTTATCCACTCGTAAAGACCTCGATCTGCGTAAAGAGCAGGAACTGGACAGCTTGGTTCGAAAAATAATTGCTCAACCCGGTAACGCCCAATTACATTACCAGATCGGTCAAATTCATTTGAATATTCAGGAACCAGTCGAAGCATTGCAATACTTTGAAGCGGCTTTGCGACTGGAACCAAAAAATGATACCTTCAAAATTGCCTATGCTGAAGCCGGGATTAATATAAAATCTCAAGAACAGATTAGTGTGAAAGGCAAGCGTCATCGGATTGAAGCGTTTGAGGTAATTAGTTTAAAAGATCCGCTGCTTAACCGCAACAAGATACCCCAGGCGCTCTATGAAAAATATCAATATGTGGCTGCCCAAATCAGTATTCCAGAGGATGTTACCTTGCCGTCCGAGGTGATGGATGGCAGTGTTGGACAGTCTCGTGTGGTGGCGGTCTTGTCATTTATTTTGGCGGATAATCTGGGTCTTTCTGAAAGTGACAAACGCGACATATTGCAAGCTGGATTTTTGGCGGATATTGGTAAAGAACTAATTTCACCCAACCTGCGCAATCGTCGTGGTGGGTTGACCATCAGTGAGATTGATATTATTCAACAGCATCCTGAAGAATCTTGCAGACTGATGCGCAAGATGGGCTATGACAAGCCTGCCGTACTTAAATTGGTAAAACATAGCCACGAGCATTACCGGGGCAGTGGCGGTTATCCAAACCAACTCAAGGGTAATGACATTCCCATCGGCGCGCGAATTATTGCCGTGGCGGATGCCTACGAGGCATTGACATCCTCACGCCCCTATCGTGAATCGTGGGAACGCCATGCCGCCCTGGGAGAAATTAACAGTGAAGTCGAAAAAGGCGTGTTTGATCCGGTTGTCGTTGAGGTCTTGGCGAAATTGATCGCCTGATGCCGGCGCCGCCGCTGCACTGCACTGTCGCCAAGCATCCTGTTGCGTTCGGGCTTCTTGATTCGGTCCGCTGTTGATTACTGTGCGCTGCGTACCGGCCGGTTGTTGACCGGCTGCACCGGACGCGCGTTGTTGGGGTAGAGTTGCTGGAACAGGCGCAACTGTGCCGCGCTGATTTGGGTGGGCTGTTTGAGCACCAGCCACAGCACGCCTTCGGTACACGGTGGTGTGGTGAGTGACCCCAGAAACTGGTAGTAGCGTTGGTCTTGCGGCAACAAACCCTTCAGGTCGAGCAGGCCCGCTGGCATGCGCACCCGGTCTTCAACATCCAGCGGCATATAGGTCCAGACGGTATCGATCAACGCGTTGGTCTGGCCCACGTCTAGCAGCACCGCTACCACCGCCAGTTGTCCTTCGGCACTCTTGTGTACCAGGTGCGCCACCATGGCGTAAGGGCGGAAATTGATCTGTTCCTCGGACGGGCTGTGAAAATGAACCTGCACCAGCGCGTAGTTGTTGCCACGCACCGTGAGCGTGTTGCTGCCTTGCACCTCTACTTGCACGGTGTGACCATTGTTGACCACGCTGGCGTTGGATGGCGTGTAATTGAACAGCAGCGGTTCGGCCGGGCCTTGCAGGGTGTTGGAGTCTTCAATGTTGATGGGGGACTGACGCTTGCCGGTGGCGCAGGCGCCAAATTCCGGCTGGAGCTGGCCCCAGGCTTGCGGTCCGGTGGCACCGGAATAGGACCAATGGGCGCCGCTGTGCGCCGCCGTGCCGTGCGCTGGCGCAGCGTGGTCATCGTCGGCAGTCGGTTGCTCGTGACCAGCCAGCGCGGCGGCCTTGGCGCGAATGTAGTTGCGGCTGGCGCGTGGGTTGATCACGGTAACGTGCGTTGCCGCCCGGGCCGGTGCCGCGACTGCGATGGAATGGGCCACCGCTGGGGCAATGCGGGTCGCCGTCGCGGCGTGTACCGGCGCAGTGTGAGCGCTGCTGGTTGTTGGGGCTTCTGCGGCGGTCTTGCGGTTGGTCGGTTTGCTGGCAGCCGGGCTGGGTCGGTCGGTCGGGGTCAGACGTTCCAGCTTGTCACTGACGACCAGCGTCAGTTTGGTTTTGCCAAACATCTGTTCGCGCAGCGCTTTTTTGATGTCGATGGCCAATTCCGGAATCTGGCCAGATGTGTCGGTTGGCGCCTTCGCCGCTGCTGCTTTGACCGGTGCACTGGCCTTGGTGGTGCTGGCGGCCGCGTGCGCATCGGTCGTGCCCGCGGCGCGTGCGCCGGTGGGCCAAGACACCAGCGCAGCGCAACACAGCCCCGCAACCAGCCATCCCGTGTGAGCACCGATCGAAAGTACAGCATACTTTTGAATAGCACACCGAGCGGCTGTGGCAGCGGGTCTTGGGTTGAGTGGATTCATGTGCGTCACCAAGCCATTGCCACGGAACGGGCAGGCCTTGCCATCTTATCGGCAATTACCATCCCGGGCTTGAACCGCAACGCTCAAGATGACCATCGGGCAGGCTGTGCGGGCGCTATAGTGCGGTCACCATTTTTTTCATACAGCTTCAACCGTGACCATTCAAACCGACGACTTTGCCCCGGCACCGCTCAAACGCGTGGTCTCCAACGCCGCTGCCTCGCCGGGCGAAGAAGCGATCGAGCGCGCGCTGCGGCCCAAGCTGCTCGATGAATACGTTGGTCAGGGCAAAGCCCGCGAGCAGCTCGAAATTTTCATCGGCGCTGCCAAAAAGCGCAGTGAAGCGCTCGACCACGTTCTGCTGTTTGGCCCGCCCGGCTTGGGCAAAACCACGCTGAGCCACATCATTGCCGCCGAGCTGGGTGTCAACCTGCGCCAGACCAGTGGCCCGGTGCTCGAAAAGCCCAAAGATTTGGCCGCGCTGCTGACCAATCTGGAAAAAAACGATGTGCTGTTCATCGACGAAATCCACCGCCTGAGCCCGGTGGTCGAAGAGATTTTGTACCCGGCGCTGGAAGACTACAAGATCGACATCATGATCGGCGAAGGTCCGGCCGCGCGCTCCATCAAGCTCGACCTGCAACCGTTCACGCTGGTGGGTGCGACCACCCGTGCCGGCATGCTGACCAACCCGTTGCGCGACCGCTTTGGCATCGTGGCACGGCTGGAGTTTTACACCGCTGAAGAATTGGCCCGCATCGTCAAGCGTAGTGCCGGTTTGCTCAAGGTACCGACGGACGCGCAAGGTGGCTTTGAGATTGCCCGGCGCTCGCGCGGCACGCCACGCATTGCCAACCGCCTGCTGCGCCGGGTGCGTGATTACGCCGACGTCAAAGGCGTGGGTGAGATCACGCTGGACATTGCCAACCGGGCTTTGCAGATGCTCGATGTTGATCCGCAAGGTTTCGATTTGATGGACCGCAAGCTGCTTGAAGCCGTGATCCACCGCTTTGACGGCGGCCCGGTCGGCCTGGACAACGTGGCCGCCTGCATTGGCGAAGAGCGCGACACCATTGAAGACGTGATCGAGCCGTATCTGATTCAGCAGGGCTACCTGCAACGCACCCCGCGCGGGCGCATCGCCACGCTGGCGGCATATCGGCATTTGGGGGTGACACCACCGGCTAACCAAGTCAGCGCGGGTTTGTTTGGTGCGCCGTCAGAAGAGCTTTAGCCAACCCACGCCATGGACTACAAGGAACTCAAACTGCTCGAAGACGACCTCTGGGAAGCCGCTGACCAACTGCGCGCCAACTCCAAACTCACCGCCAGTGAATACGCCATGCCGGTGCTGGGACTGATCTTTTTGCGCCACGCCACCACCCGTTTCAACGCCTTGCTGCCCGCCATAGAGCAAGCCGTGTCACCCCGCGCCACCGGCACACTGCGTCAGCAACAGATCAAGCTTGGCTTTCAAGGCAAGGCGGCCATTTATTTACCGGAAGTGGCCCGCTACGACGTATTGGCCGCTCTGCCTGCTGGACCCAAACTGGGCGAAGCCATCCGAGACGCGATGATTGCCATTGAAGATTCAGTGACTGATCAAAAAGGCCTCAAGCTGCTTGAAGGTGCCTTGCCCAAAGACTACCTTGGGCTGGAGCATGACCTGTTGGCTGAGCTGATCAAAATCTTTAATCGCCCCGCGTTGCAGGCTGCCACCGGCGATGTGTTTGGCCGCATTTACGAA
Organism: Rhodoferax sp.; assembly: GCA_028711355.1. Classification (GTDB taxonomy): domain Bacteria; phylum Pseudomonadota; class Gammaproteobacteria; order Burkholderiales; family Burkholderiaceae_C; genus Rhodoferax. The sequence continues at coordinate 1,986 of JAQTSL010000112.1, read as the reverse complement.
TACTTTCTGAACCAGTTTGCCCAAAGTGGCGCGCAGGAGGGCGGCGAGTTTTTTACCCCGCCCAGCTTGGTGCGCATGATCGTGGGCGTGATCGAACCTGATCACGGCATCGTGCTCGATCAGGCCTGCGGTTCGGCGGGCATGTTTGTGCAAACCGCGCACTTCATTGAGGAAGTACGCCACCGCCACACCAACGAGGTCAACATCACCTTTTATGGACAGGAAAAAGCTGACCTGAACAGCAAGCTCGCGCGCATGAACCTGGCGGTGCATGGGCTGGAGGGCAACATCCGCATCGGTAACACCTTTTATGAGGATTTGCACCAGTTGCTGGGCGGCTGCGACTTTGTCATGGCCAATCCGCCGTTCAATGTGGATGGCGTGCAGGTGGCCAAGATCAAAAGTCAGGTGGGTGAGAATCAGACCGGGCGACTCCCCTTTGGCCTGCCCGGCGTGGCGGGCAAAACCAAAGGCCGCGCTGGTGGCGAAGGTGAAACCATCTCGAATGCCAACAGTTTGTGGATTCAGTATTTCTACAGCAACCTCAATGCCACAGGGCGGGCCGGTTTTGTCATGGCCTCCAGCGCCTCGGATGCTGGCAACAAAGACCGCGACATTCGGGCGCAACTGGTACAAACCGGCCATGTCGATGTGATGATCTCGATTGGCCCCAAGTTTTTTTACACCCGCAGCCTGCCCTGCACCCTGTGGTTTTACGACAAGGGCAAACCAGCCGACCTGCGCGGCACGGTGCTGATGATCGACGCGCGCAACGTCTATACCGTGGTGTCTGCCCGCTCCCACGTGTTTACGCCTGAGCAACTCAGCAACCTGAGCGCCATCACCTGGCTGTACCGAGGCCAGCACGAGCGCTTGACCGACCTGTTGTCAAAGTACCAACAGCAAGCCGGGCAACACCTGGCGCTACTGGCCGAGCGGCTGGCAGATGACGACAAGCAAGTGGACAGCTTGCGTCAAGCCTTGCAGTCCTTTTGCAAGACGACGCTGGATGCCGACGCGCTGGTGGCTGTGCGGCAAAAGCTGGGCGACGAGCACGGCCTGACAGATGCCTTGCTGGCGGATTACCGGGCGCAAGTGCAAGGTGTTGAAACGCAAGCCGTGGGCTGGCACAGTGCGTTGGATGGAGCGCTGGCGGCTGCCGCTGCGGTGCTGCCGAAAATTCAGGCGCTCAAGGCAGGCGGTGGTTTTGATCTGCACAAAACCTTGCAGACTGATTTGGAGGCGATGCAGCCCGCGTTGAAAGCCGGATTGGCGGCGCTGGAGGCACGGCACAAGGCCTGGCTCAAACTGCTGGACCTGGCGGAGAAAAGTTTGCGTGCCCGCCAATGGCCTGCCTTTGCCGGTGACGCGGCGCGTGATGCCAAAAAGTCGCTGCAACAGCGCGACGTCAAAAAGCGCGAGGCACCCACCGTGCGCGACGCAGGTGTGGCGGCGTTCAAGCGTGCCAGCTACTTTGTGGCGCAAGGGCATTGGCTGCTGAGCCGTTTTCCGCAAGGAGTGTTTGAAAATGTACCGGGTCTGTGCAAAGCCGTTTCGCAGCAGGAAATCGCCGACAACGACTATTCATTGACACCGGGGCGCTATGTGGGGGTGGCGGTTGGCAACGCTGAGGGCGATGAGGGCGAGGCGTTTGTGGTGCGCATGCGGGAAATTCATGAAAACCTCGCTGAGCTAAATGACACGGCGAGTTCTCTTGCATCGAAAATACAGGCCGCCTTTGCGGGGATTGTTGAATGACATGCCTGGTCGTCAAGCTTGGTGATGTGGCGGACATGCTTTCTGGTGCCGCATTCAAAAGCCAACACTTTCTAGACGATTCAGAAGATGGCGTTTATCTCTTGCGGGGTGACAACGTTCAGCAAGGTTTTATCCGCTGGGGCGACAAGGCCAGAAAGTGGCGCGGCGATGAATATGATGAATTCGCTCGCTATCAACTGCAAAAAGACGATGTCATCTTGGCGATGG
>JAQTSL010000111.1 GCA_028711355.1 Rhodoferax sp. | reverse complement strand
GGTGCGCCGCCCGAGCCAGATCGGCCAGGGCTGATTTCAGCCACCGCCACCATGGCCCCCAGGGCCTGGCTCCAGACGCTGCGGTAAATATGATTGAGTGACGCGTCAGACTTCATGGCGGTACCCTCAGCAAAACTGCAGACTTGCAAACTAAATCGACATATTTATATTCTATTCCACTGATCCAGATCAAATCATTAGGGCATTAGTTATAGCATGTCACCATGTTTTTATTTTCCGGGTTCCAACAAATATTCATAGGCGGCTGCAACGTCTGCATTATTGCCTGCCATGGCCAACGGGTGTTGCCGATTGCACTGTCAGCTTGAACCCGATGGCGCGCATCACCTTGAACCGAGATTGTCCATTAGGCGCACCTTCGGTGCTGCTTGGGCCTCAGCGGCGCATTTGCGGTCATCCCAAGCCCTAATGAACAATCTCGGTTGAACAAGGTGTCGGTAGAGGGTACACGCTCGCCAAAGAGGCTTTTGTACAGGCTTTCACGTGACAGGTAGCTAAAAAGTCAAAAGCACTACAAACGATCAGTGTGCACCAAGCGCAGATGACTCAAGTGGCCCAAGCGGGCACCCAGCTCCCAAACACAAAAAACGCGTGCCATGGTTGTGCCTCAGCTTTTGCTGGCCGCCAGGGCGCGCTCCAGAATCATTCGATCCATCTGGTCTTTTTCACGCGACGTTTGTTTGGTTTTGAGCAGCCCCTGCAATGAGACGGTTCGCAGGGGAATGCCATCAAAGTCAAGGGTGACGGCATAGGGCAACAAAGACTCGTAGCTTTCACCACAGGCGTTGAACATCAAGTCAACCACAAACGCGTCTGCCACGCGAATGGCGTCTCCTTCTGGGAACCAAGCCGGGTCAAGGTCTTTGGCCGCCCCGTCGGGCAGCAGCAACAGCGCTTGCTTGACCTTTACGCCTTGCGCCAGCGTGGGTCGCAAAACGACATCGATAGCCACCGTGCCGCGCTGGTACCCAAGCGCAAACAGGGCGTAGCCGCCAATCAGCAAATAATCGACTCCATGGGCATTGAGCGCACCCAGCAGCAGCTTCAGGTCAGCCACGCTGGCTGGGCGCGCCATGTCGGGTGGCGTGTCGCTCATAGTGATGTCGCCTCGATCTGCTTGATATTCAGCACGATGGCAATGCTCAGTGCCTCGTCGCTGGCGCGGTTGGCAGCCTCATGCGTGGCGTAGCGATAGACGCCTTTGCGCACCCCGGTGGTGGCCACGCGCATCAGCGCCGCTGCCGTGGCCTGGTGCACCTGTGCTTGCCGCAAGGCAGCGGCGCTGGGCATCAGGCTGGGCAGGGCAATCTGGGTGTTTCCGACAACGCGCATACCGCACAGTATCGCAAATCAGGCAAAGCTGAATTGCCCCGGCGCCTTGATTGGATCGACCGACACATGAATCGTCGATTTGGGCACAAACTTGCCTTCAAGCAGCAGCTTGGACAGCGGGTTTTCAATGCGCTGCTGAATCGCACGTTTCAGGGGCCGGGCACCAAAGATCGGATCGAACCCCACCTTGGCCAGCTCGGCCACGGCGGCATTGCTGACCGCCAGCGTCAGGTCCATGTGCGCCAGGCGCGCCGTCAGCACCGCCAACTGAATCTTGGCAATCTCGGCAATGTGGCTGGCATCCAGGCTGTGAAACACCACGGTTTCGTCGATGCGGTTCAAAAACTCGGGCCGGAAGTGGTTTTTGAGCTCATCGGTCACCGCGTCTTTCACCTCTTCATACGGCTGGCCGACCATGTTCTGGATCATTTGCGAGCCAATGTTGCTGGTCATCACGATCACCGTGTTTTTGAAATCAACGGTGCGGCCCTGGCCGTCGGTCAGGCGACCGTCGTCCAGCACTTGCAGCAGCACGTTGAACACGTCGGGGTGGGCTTTTTCGACCTCGTCCAACAGCAGCACACTGTACGGGTTGCGCCGCACGGCCTCCGTCAGGTGCCCGCCTTCTTCATAGCCTACATAGCCAGGAGGCGCACCAATCAAGCGTGCAACGCTATGCTTTTCCATGAACTCGCTCATATCGACGCGAATCAGATGCTGTTCAGAATCAAACAAAAAGCCAGCCAGTGCCTTGCACAGCTCGGTTTTGCCGACACCGGTCGGGCCGAGAAACAAGAACGAGCCGGTCGGGCGGTCCGGGTCACTTAGCCCAGAGCGCGAGCGGCGGATGGCGTTGGCAACGGCGCTGATGGCCTCGTCCTGGCCGACCACGCGGTCGTGCAGCTTGACCTCCATTTGCAGCAGCTTGTCGCGCTCGCCTTGCATCATTTTGGACACCGGGATACCGGTGGCGCGGCTGACCACCTCGGCGATTTCTTCGGCCCCCACTTGGGTGCGCAGCAAGCGCGGTGCAGCCCCTTCGGCGCGGTTGCTTTCTTTGGCTTGCGCGGCTTTGAGCTGCTTTTCCAGCTCGGGCAGCTTGCCATATTGCAGCTCGGCCACCTTGTTGAAATCGCCCTTGCGGGTGAGTTCTTCGATCTGGAATTTGAGCTTGTCGATTTGCTCGCGCAGGTCGCCACTGCCCTGGGCACTGGCCTTTTCGGCTTTCCAGATTTCGTCCAGGTTGGCAATTTCTTTTTGCAGACTGGTGATTTCCTCGTTGATCAAATCCAGCCGCTTTTTCGAGGCTTCGTCCTTTTCTTTTTTGACGGCTTCGCGCTCGATCTGCAACTGGATCAGACGGCGGTCGAGCTTGTCCATCACCTCGGGTTTGGAGTCCATCTCGATCTTGACCTTGCTGGCGGCCTCATCAATCAGGTCGATCGCCTTGTCGGGCAAAAAGCGGTCGGTGATGTAGCGCTGGCTCAGCTCGGCAGCAGCCACGATGGCCGGGTCGGTGATATCGACGTTGTGGTGTTTTTCGTAGCGCTCTTTGAGGCCGCGCAGGATGGCGATGGTGGCCTCTACCGTGGGTTCACCGACCAGAATTTTCTGAAAACGACGTTCCAGCGCGGCGTCTTTTTCAATGTATTTGCGGTATTCGTCGAGCGTGGTGGCGCCCACACAATGCAGCTCGCCACGCGCCAGTGCGGGCTTGAGCATGTTGCCAGCATCCATCGCACCTTCAGCCTTGCCAGCGCCGACCATGGTGTGCAGCTCATCAATAAAGACGATGGTTTGGCCTTCGTCCTTGGCCAGGTCTTTGAGCACATTTTTCAGGCGCTCTTCAAATTCGCCGCGGAATTTGGCACCGGCCAAGAGGGACGCCATATCCAGGCTCAGCACGCGTTTGCCTTTGAGCGACTCGGGCACCTCACCGGCCACAATGCGCTGCGCCAGGCCTTCCACAATGGCGGTCTTGCCCACACCCGGCTCGCCAATCAGCACGGGGTTGTTTTTGGTGCGACGCTGCAGCACCTGGATGGCACGGCGGATTTCGTCGTCGCGGCCAATCACCGGGTCGAGCTTGCCCGCGCGGGCGCGTTCGGTCAGGTCAATGCAGTATTTTTTGAGCGATTCGCGCTGGTCTTCAGCGTCGGCACTGTTCACATTCTGACCACCGCGCACGGCGTCGATGGCGGCTTCCAGGCTTTTACGCGTCAGACCGTTGGCGCGTGCGGCGTCGCCCAGCGTGCCTTTGGCTTCGCTCAAGGCCAGCAAAAACAGCTCGCTGGCGATGAACTCGTCTTTGCGCTTGATGGCTTCTTTTTCAGTGGCTTGCAGCAGTTTGCCCAGTTCGGGCCCGCCTTGCACCTGGTCTTGCCCGGTCACCTGCGGCAGCCTTTTGACCGCCACCTCGGCAGCGCTTAGCAGCCCGGAGATGTTGACCCCGGCGCGCTGCAACAGCGCCTTGGGACCACCGTCTTGCTTGAGCATCGCTACCAGCACATGGGCTGGCTCAATGTAGGCGTGGTCCTGGCCCAGCGCCAGCGACTGGGCATCGGACAGCGCCTCCTGAAATTTGGTGGTGAATTTGTCGGCACGCATGGAGCACTCCAAAAAAAGTTTTGAACTGCCCTCTACATGGGTCTGCGGCGCGCGCGTTCAAGGGCGGGCAGCGAGAAACGATTTTTGCAAAGTCAGCCAGCGCTGAGGCAATGGCTGCTCACTCAGCGATCAATCAACCACAAGGCGACTCGGACCATCAATCAAAGCGCCAGTCTGCCCGAACAGACTGCGGCGTAACGGTCAGTTGCATCTCTTTGGGGGATCGTTTTTGTTGGCCCACCAGCGTGCCAATGGCGTAACCCACGGCCGCGCTGGCGACCGTATCAGACAACCAGTGGTCCCGACTCTGAACACGGCCCAAGGCGCTCAAGCCAGCCAGTCCGTAAAGCCATGGCATGTCATGCTTTTGGGCGAATGGCGTGGCCAACGCAAACGCCAAAGACACGTGGTTAGAGGTAAAGCCAGATTGAAACGCGTGGTTGTTAAACCCGTCGAAATGGTGACTGCCCAGATTTTCATAAGGCCGGGCTCTCCCAACGGTGTAGCGCGTCACCAAACTGGCACCCAAAGTGTAGGCCCCCGCTTTCAAAGCGGTTTCGGCCGTGTCGGCGGCATCGGGACCAGCCATGCCAGCGTAAAACAATGCCGTTCCAAGCCCCATAACCACTGGCAGGTTGTTGCCGATGCTGCCGATCCGATTCCAAACCGGGGTTTGATGATTCACCGCCCAGGTGTCCACCTTGTTGTCCAGCAAACTGGCTGCCAGCACTGCCCCGCCGGCCCAAGCCCAACTGGATGCTGGAATGTCAGTCACCTGGCCGGCCAGTGTTGCACCACTGGGGCCAATGGTCTGAAATATGGTGGGGTTGGGTTCACTCAAAACATAGCTTGTGTCAGATGCCGAAGTCAAGCCCTCTGGCTTGACGGCACGCCATTGCAGTGCGCGCCTGTCACGCTGCTTGGTCAAGTCAAACAACCCAAATTTTCGCGCCAGCCGGGCCCCCCCATCACGCGTGAGCGGGCTCCAAATGATGCTGGCCGTGGAGGGGGATGATTTGGGCATCATCACGTCAAACGGAATATTGACGTAAATGCCCTTATCAAAGCTGCCCTCGCCGAATTGCTCAGCCGACACATTGGTTTTGGTCGCCCAAGCTCCGATCGACGTGCCGTTTTGAAAAACCCGTGAAATATTCAGTGAGGCACCGATATCACCCGCGAGATAGCGCCCGGCACTGACGTTGACTTGCACGTCGTTCCAACCGGTGTCCCAATAGACCGAAGCATGCCCGGTGTTGACGCGGTAATCCCTGAACGTGAGATCTTGTTTGAAATCACGCTGGCGCACCATGTTGGCATCCACCCCAAAGGCCAGCCGCCCACGCCAGGGCCGGTACAACCATTCAGCCCCGACGCCACCGTACATCCGTTCCAGCAAACCGGCGTAGCTGCTGAGATAGTGGCCGCCCCCCAGATCACTGACGTGCGTGAGTTGAAGCGAATGCAAAGTCAGTCGAGAGGTGGTTACATACTCACGCACATAGGTGCGCACACGAGGCAGGTTACTGGGGGCCGTATATTTGAAATTGTTGTAGTTATCTATCAGGCGGTAGTCCAGCACACCATTGAGCCAGGTCGCGTCAGAAAAGCGCTGCTCCAGTTTGGCCTGGGCACCCAACTGGAACAACACGAAACCATCGGGCCCCCCCAAACTTTGACTGTAGCTGGGCTCTAGCACCAGGGTGCGACTTGAGCGCTCGGCCTGCCAATTCTGCTGCGCTGCATCAGCATCGGGCGGCACCACCCGGACGGTAGGCAGACCCGGACCATGCTGGAAAATTGGCAAACGCATCGCTGGCGCTTCGGCCCTCACCTTTTTGGCCACCCACTCCGCACGGTCCACCTCCAGGTGCGACATCGCCAGCCCGTGCTCTTGCAAATCAAAGACGAAGCGCCTGGTACTGGCAGGTGCATCCTGATGCAACACCGCTACCGCGCGCTCGATGCGTTGTTGCAGAAAAAGCGCTGCATCGGTTTCTGCTTGCACGGTGGTGGATGCCGTGTCATGACGAATCGAGCGCACTGTCCAGCCGGTGTAGGCCTCGATATTTTGAACCGTATTGCCCCAGCCACCTGGGGGCAAGGTGGCCGCCGCGTTGGGCGAAAAACGTGGCATGGGTTGGTCCAGTAGCTTGGCAGCATCCAAGTGATTGATAGCACTGCGCAATGTCACCCCCGCCAGCCAACGGTTACCGCGTTCCAACGCCAAACTGAAGTCAACACTGGGAGAATAGGCGTAAACCAATCCGAGGTTTAACGGGCTTTTGGCAGGCTGGTTATTGGCTTGGGGTTCATGCTGGTAATCATTGCCGTCCAGCTCCAGCTTGACGGTCAGTGGATCATAGGGGGTATGCCATTGCACCCCCCCAAACAAAGCCGCCGGGCCATAAAGCCAGGTTTGAGTGGCTGGCGTGCCAGTACTGCCGGCCACATAGACGGGGCGCGTGTTAAACGTGGCATCCAACGCAGACAAAGGGTTTTTGACATTGCCACGCGCGCCCAAATAGCCCCAACCCAACCCAAGGCTGGCATCCCAATTGCCCCAGCGCTTGCTGGCCACCAGATATTCGCCAGAAAACAAACCCGTTCCACCAAAATCACGCAAGCCCAGGGCGACCTGCGGCCAAAAATTCGATTCCTCTCGAAGGCGCAATTTGACATCAATCGACTTGTCTTTGTAGGTTTGCGCCCCGGCAATGGCGGAGCCATACAGCCGATTGGAAATGTCGGTGTACCTGAAGCCGACCTCCAACCAGTCCAACGGCTGCAGCATCACCGTGCCGCGGGTGTAGGGCGCCACCCGGCTGATCTTCAGTCGCACGTCGCCGGCGGCAGCCATGCGTGCCGTGGGGGTTTGCAGCAGTCCAATCTCGCCCCAGTCACTGGCACTGATCTGAGCAGCTCGAGGTTTGGCAGTGGTCTCCTGCGTTGCTGAATTTGCCACTGATTGCATAGCAGCTTGTGCTTGATGAATAAGCGCTACAGACTGATTTGATGTCAAAAACTCAAAGGGTGCCTGGGTCGCCAAAAAACGCGCCAAATTGTCTGACAAACTCTCTGGAATCTGGGTCGCACGCGTTGGCGCCCAGATCCAGGCGCCCGGTGCGGGTTCGTCTTGCGCCTCCAGGTTCCAATTGGCAATGCCAAAACGCCGCGTACGCCCATCAGGCTGAGCAATCCAGGCAGCATCAACTTCACTTGTCAGTGCGGAGTTGCAAAGGTGCAGATAGTGGTGCACCAGCGCACCCGGCGTATGCGGTACCAGACAAACCGCCGTCGCCGTGACCACAGCCACCTGCTTGGGACGCGGGTACAAAACCACTTGCTGCCCGTCCCCCAATACCGGGTCAGCTTCCGGGGTGCCTTGCAGCCAGCGCACATCGGCACGGCCCAGTATGACCCGCCCGGTGACCGGCAAGGTACGCAGCCAGTTGGTGAGCTGGTCACGCTCAGCCGGTGCCAACCGGATCGACCGATCTGTTGTGATGCTGTCCAGAACAGCGCTTTGCAGGCGGGCCTGTGGGGCGCGCTGGGCATCGGCGCGCCAATGCAGGGCGGTCGTATCGGCCATGGGGCCAGACCGCCGATAGACCCAGTCACTCAGGCGCTCACCCGTGACCACGGGTGCTTGAAGAGGCGTTATGACAGATATTTGAGCGCTGGAGGCACTGGAAACCCAGGCAGTGCAAATTGTCACCAGGGCGTGTGCCCAACGGTTACGGTCAATTTTCAAGATGGCGCTTTCACCGGCGGCCAGCGCTGCAAACTGAGACACACCTGGGGTGACAGGCACTGGTATGAATACACCACGGCCTGGCTACCACCGACCGTCGCAACCGCATACCAAGATGGCGGCAAGGCTCGTGAACCGCGATCTTGCGTTGTTTCAACATACCAAACATAGGCCTGGGCAAGTTCCAACGGTAATGTTTTTGTCAAAACGTTTGCCGGTGGTCCAACAACTGCTTCAAGCGCCAAATTTTCTGTCACACCGTACCGATACCCAGCCATTTCATCCCGAACCCGGGTGTAACTGGTTGGCAACCCGTTGACAACACCCCAGATGGGTGGGGGCACGGCAAAATCAACTCGAAGCCAGTCCATCGGCAAACCGGCTGTTGCAACAATACGGCCATTTTGGATTTTGATAATTTCTTTTTGTGCGCTGTACCAGACTTCAATATCGCCCTGTGGCTGAGAATCAACATAGCCTAACACCAGAAGCGCGGTCTGGTTATCAGCCAGACTTGCCCGCAGATATCGGTAAGCTGGATTCAGTGGCGCGGTGACGCTCGCATCTGTAGTGGCACCAAAGTGCTCTCTATAAACGGCGCCCGCCACGCTGGAGAGTAAAGAGTCGCTGGCACATGCTGACAAGAATAGCAAAAGGAATACCGACAACAGGCGCAAAATACAAAAAAAAAGTTGTTTGATAAACACAAAAAGAAAAGCGCCCGAAGGCGCTTTAAGGTGCGTATTGCAGATTATTGGGTACCAGTCGTACCAGTCGTACCAGTCGTACCAGTCGTACCAGTACTCGCTGTGCTGTTATTGGAAGCAATAGCAGCCACAGCCACGGCACCCACAACAACGCCCACCGTACCGACCACACCCAGACCCCCAAGACCGGCTGCAGCAGCGCCGCCAGCGCCAGCAGCACCCGCAGCACCACCGGCACCCGCAGCACCACCGGCACCCGCAGTTGAAGAGCCCCCCGCACCGGCAGGCGCTGCCTGCGCAAAAACCTGGCCTGACAGCGCCATCACCAGCGCAGCAACCAAAGCAGAAATCCTGAGCTTCATAACTTCCCTTTCGAAAAAATGAGATACCAATTGAGAATGCCAGCAAATACTAACACACAAAAACTTGAATTAGGCAAAATCCCGCAGCATTCATCAGCTCATGTGTAACCCGCCATTAACAGCAAACTCGGCACCGGTGGCGTAGCCGCCTTCGTTGGAGGACAGCCAAGCAATGATGGAAGCAATTTCTGACGGCTCGCCCAGGCGTTTGACCGGCACCGTGGCCACAATTTTGTCCAGCACCTCCTGGCGGATCGCCTTGACCATGTCGGTGCCAATGTAGCCCGGGCTGACGGTGTTGACCGTGACGCCTTTGGTGGCCAGCTCCTGCGCCAGCGCCATGCTAAAACCATGCATCCCGGCCTTGGCAGCCGAGTAATTGGTCTGCCCGGCCTGGCCCTTGGCACCATTGACGCTAGAGATGTTGATGATGCGGCCCCAGCCTTTTTCAACCATGTCGCCCACCACCTGTTTGGTCACGTTGAACATCGAATTGAGGTTGGTATTGAGCACCGCGTCCCAGTCTTCGCGCGACATTTTCAGGTACATACGGTCACGCGTAATGCCGGCGTTATTCACCAGCACATCGATGCTGCCGTGCTCGGCCTTGGCCACGCTAAAAGCCGTCACCGTGGAGTCCCAGTCGGCTACGTTACCGGCCGACGCGTAAAAGGTGTAGCCCAGCGCCGCCTGCTCGGCCAGCCACTTGACGTGGTCACGGGTGGGACCGCAACCGGCAATGACCGTAAAACCTTCTTTGTGCAGGCGCTGGCAGATGGCGGTTCCGATGCCACCCATGCCACCGGTGACGTAAGCTACTTTTTGACTCATGAACTGCTCCTCTGAATAAATGTTTGTTAACGTGAAAGAACTGGTTGTCATACCGGGCCACGACCCGGTATCCAGTGAATCCGAACTGCATGGATTGCGGGTCGTGGCCCGCAACGACAGCCCTCTTCCATCGTTTGGGGTGTGCACCAGACCATGAAGTTGGACGGGCGCCCCATTATGGGCGCTAAATCAGCGCTCGATGGTTAGGGCAACCCCCATACCGCCGCCGATACACAGGCTGGCCAAGCCCTTTTTGGCGTCGCGGCGTTGCATCTCGTGCAGCAGCGTCACCAAGATGCGGCAGCCAGACGCACCAATCGGGTGGCCAATGGCAATGGCACCGCCGTTGACGTTGATCTTGCTGGTGTCCCAGCCCATTTCCTGGTTGACCGCGCAGGCTTGCGCGGCAAAGGCCTCGTTGATTTCCATCAGGTCCAGGTCAGCCGGGCTCCAGCCGGCGCGGGCCAGCGCCTTGCGCGAGGCCGACACCGGGCCCATGCCCATGATGGCCGGGTCCAGACCGCTGGTGGCAAAGCTGGCAATGCGGCCGAGCGGCTTCAGGCCCAGGGCGGCCGCCTTCTTGGCGGTCATCAGCATCACGGCGGCAGCGCCGTCGTTGATGCCGGATGCGTTACCAGCGGTGACGCTACCGGCTTTATCAAAGGCCGGGCGCAGGCCCGCCAAGGCTTCGGCGGTGGTTTTGCGGTTCAAAAATTCGTCGGTATTGAAC
>JAQTSL010000110.1 GCA_028711355.1 Rhodoferax sp. | reverse complement strand
GGCAGGGTGATGTCAAGCACCATGGCTTGAAAAGACGTCTTTTGCAGCAGCTCCAGCGCCACCAAGCCATTGGTGACCCACTGGACGTCAAAACCGGCGTCGGTCAGCGCGGCCTGCAGGCCAGCGCCCAGCGCGACGTCGTCTTCTACGATCAATAACTTCAGCATGCAGCGTCCTCTTTCAACAATTTCAGCAAATGCGTCAGCGCGCGGCGCACGCTGGCCTGCCGCACTGTAGCGCGATCGCCGGAGAAGTGGCAACACGCACTGTGCAGCGCGGTGGGTGTGGCCCAGCCCAGCCAGACCGTGCCGACCGGTTTGTCGGCGCTGCCACCGTCGGGCCCGGCCACACCGGTCACGGCAACGGCAACCTGCGCCCGTGAATGCGCCAGCGCCCCGCTGGCCATGGCGCGCACCACCGCCTCACTGACCGCGCCGTGCTCTGCGATCAGCTCTGGGCCAACGCCCAGCAACTCGGTCTTGGCGGCGTTGGAATAGCTGACAAAGCCGCGTTCGAACCAGCCGCTGGAGCCCGGCAGGTCGGTGCAGGCGGCGGCGATCAGGCCGCCGGTGCAGCTCTCGGCGGTCGCCAGCAGCCAACCACGTTCAAGTAAAAAATTGGCCAGTAGCACAGTAGATTCAAGCATGAGTCGCTCTTATTTTAAAAGTAGCCTGGTCTTGTTTGCCATTACCAGGCGCGCCACGCGGCCAGCAGCAGCAGGGCACAAAACGCGGCCACCAGATCGTCCAGCATGATGCCCCAACCGGCCTTGTGCCAGGCCAGCGGGTCGGTGGCTGGATCGACACCGTGGTAAAGCTGGTCGGCCCAGCGCACCGGTCCCGGCTTGGCCGCGTCGAACAGCCGAAACAGCGCAAAAGCGACCAACTGCTGCTGCCACCCGCACGGGCTGATCAGCCACAACACCAGCCAGAACGCGGCGATTTCGTCCCACACGATGCTGCCCGGGTCGAGCACCCGCAGATGCCGCGCAGTAATGCTACAGACCCACCAGCCGACCACGATGCTTAGCGCAATCAGAGCGCCCCACTGCGCCTGGCTCAGGTGGTGTTGCAGCAAGGCGAACACCGCCCAGGCCCACAGCGTGCCCATGGTACCGGGGGCTTTGGGGCTCAGGCCCGAGCCAAAACCCAGCGCCATCAGATGCGCCGGGTGACCCATCATGAAGCGGCCGCTGGCGGCGATCGGCGCACCGGTGGTGGCGTCTGTCATGCGGTCAGCGCCAGCCGGGCCAAGGCTGTCGCCAACCAGCGCAGGTGATCAATTTGACGCGGCTTCATTTCTGCGGGGTTGAACAAGGCGGCAGCTTCCGGTGCGATCAATGGAGGGAACAACGGCCCGATGATAAGGCACCGTGCACGCCAGGGCGGTGCCTACAGGACAGATCGAATGTCGTATGTGGTGGCCGCTAAGATGATGCCATGCTTACGACATCCAACTGCCCGGCTTGCCACGGCCGGATGACTGGCCAGACCTTCGCTACCACTTTTGGTGGCACGGTTCAAATCGACCTGTGTTTTGCCTGCCGCGGTCTTTGGTTTGACCCGCTGGAAAACCTCAAGCTCAGTCCGGCTGCCGTGCTGGCGCTGTTTCGCCAGTTGCACGCGCACCGCGACGATGCGGCGCAGGCGTTACCCGGCAAACTGACCTGCCCACGTTGCAACGGTGGGTTGGTGCAGGGCTTTGACCTGGTCAAAAGCGGGCGCTACATCACGCACCGTTGCCCGCAGCGCCACGGGCGCTTCAGCACGTTTGCCTCATTCATGATCGAAAAAGGCTTTGTGCGTCAGCTCACAGCGGTCGAGATTGAGTCAATGGCGCAGCGCCTGGGAGTGATCAGTTGCAGCAACTGCGGTGCGCCGGTGGATTTGCGGCAAAGCCACGTCTGCCCGCATTGCCGAACCGCCTTGTCGTTGCTGGACCCGCAGGCGGTCGAGCGAGCGTTGCAGGGCTTGAGTCAGACAGCGACCCAGCCGGTTGGTATGAATGCGCCTGATCTGGCCGACGCGCTGATGGCGATCGAGCGTGACCGCGCGCGGGCCGAACGCGAGGCCCGAAGTCAGGGTGGTTTTGTCTTGCCCGGTGACACCTCGGCGCGGATCGATCTGTGGGCGGCCGGACTGGGTCTGGTCTGGGCGCTGCTGAAGTGATCCGTTCAGGCGAAATGATCGAACGACGCGTAGCTGTTGGGTAACGCCTGCCGTTGGCGGTCGATCAGGCGCAGGCCCGGCGCAGCGTCGATCTGGCCGATGCGCGTGACCGGCGTCTGGCTGGCTTGTGCAGCCGCTTGCACGGCGGCGCGCGCAGTTGCTGGTGCGGTAAACAACAGCTCGTAATCGTCACCGCCACACAGCACCAGACGGCGTCGCTGAGGCTCCGGTAAATTTATAAGAAATTGACCTCCAACGCTTTCAGAATATGCGCTAGCAGCTATCAATGACGCAGCAATATCGACCTCTACGGTGGCCCCGACGGTGGAGCATTCCAGAATATGCCCGAGGTCGCCCAGCAGTCCGTCGCTGACGTCGATGGCGGCGCTGGCAACGCCGCGCAGCGCCAGGCCGAGTGCCACGCGCGGTGTCGGCCGCTCCAGCCGCTGGCGCGCCTTTGCCAGTACCTCGGCGGGCAACGAGGCCTGACCCAGCAGCGCGCCCAGCGCCAACCGGGCGTCGCCCAGCGTGCCGCTCACGTACAGGTCGTCACCCGCTTTGGCGCCTGAGCGCAACAGTGCCTGCGACCTTCCATCCACCACTGGCACCTCGCCAAAAATGGTGATACAGATGTTCAGCGGCCCGGCGGTGGTGTCGCCGCCGATCAGCTCGCAGTGATGCGCGTCGGCCAGTGCGAACAGCCCGTCGGCAAACGCTGCCAGCCAGCGCTGTTTGACCTCGGGCAACGCCAGCGCCAGGGTAAACGCCAGTGGCCGGGCGCCGCAGGCGGCCAGATCGCTCAGGTTGACCGCCAGCGACTTGTGGCCCAGCGCTCGCGGATCGACCTCCGGGAAAAAGTGGCGGCCCGCCACCAGCATATCGCTGGAAATAGCCAGTTGGTGCCCCGCTCTGGGTGCCAGCAAGGCGCAGTCGTCACCGACACCGAGTGCGGCGCGACGCACCGGGCGCTTGAAGTAGCGCGCAATCAGGTCAAATTCACCCATGGGGCGACTGGCTGTCTGGCACCGACTCCGGGGTGTCTGGTGCCCGTTGCGCGTCCAGGCCAGGCGGCGCCGCATCGGCGGGTTGCGCCAGCTCGGCAGCGGGCCAGAAAAAACTGCCCGGACGGCTGCGCAAGCGTTGGCGCAACGCCGCGTAAATGCTGCTGCGCTGCACGCCCATCACGTTGTGCGCCCGCAGCGCCAACTGGAAGGCAAAGTAAAAACTGACCCCCACGTTGAGCAGACCGGTCGCAGCGATACCGGCCAGACACCACCAGAACGCGCCCAGAAAAAAAATGTCCAGCCCGAGACTTGCCACCGCTGCGGCCAGTTGACCGGTGGACAGTGTCACGTGGCGCACCTCCAGCCCCAGGCCAAAGAAGGCGGCAAACGCTGGCACCAGGCCCAGCAGCAGGCCGAGCGAAATATTGGCCGCCAGCCCCGAGATGTTGCGGCGCATAAAGCTGGCCCAGCGGTCAGCGCGCGGCTGCCCCAAAAAATCTGTGATGTCGGGGTGGTAGCGCAGCGCCGAGTCCAGCCGGTGCAGCACAAACCAGTTCTCTACCCAGCCGGCAATGATGCTGCTGGCAAACAGCAGCACGCCGGTGACGGCGGCAAACAGGGCGGTCGGGCCCAGCAGTGTCAGGTCGTGCAGCACGTGCGCTGCCGTAGCCACATCGATCATCGGCCGACCCAGGGTCGCCCAAAGCGCAGCGCTGATCAGCACCACCAGCGGCGCCACCAGGGCCAGATTGCCCACAATGGCAGCCACCTGCGAGCGCACCAGGTGCGCCACCTCATCGACAAAACGCTCGATTGCGTCAGGCTGGCTCAGGTCCTTGAGCTTGGCCGCCATCGCCGGTGCCGTCATGGCGGGTTGCTTGGTGGCTACCGTCCAGTGCAGCAACTGGATCAGCACAAAGCTCAGGGCGTAATTCAGGCCGGCAAAAAAGCCACCCCAGAACGCCGACAGTCCCGCCGACAGCACGGCAAACTTGATCAAGGTGGTGATCGACATCACGGCACCCCCCCCGGCGGCGTCGCGCAACATCTGGCGGTATTCGGCGCCGGTGCGGGTGATGTAGTGCTCGCCGGTTTCAGCGCTGCGTTCGGCCACCTTGGCCGCCAGCATGGAAGAGTTGGCCGAAATCAGCGCCCGGATGCTCAGGCGCTGTTGGCCCACGGTGATCAGGTGCGCCATCAGTTGCGCGGTGTGTTGGTGCGGCGTGCTGGAAAACAGGCAGTCCAGCAAGGCGCGGATGCGCAGCACGCGCTGGTGCAATTGGCGCAACTGAAACACCAGGTTGACCGATATGCCGTAGGCCTCCAGGTGGGGATAGACCGACGCGGCGGCCTGGCGGCAGTCGTCAAGCTGGTTTTGAAAGTGGCGCAGCGCGCGCTGGCAGTCAGCACTGGGCAGTTGTGGGCTTGGCAACCAGGCGTCGGCCAGCGCCTCTTGCTGCGTGGCGAGCGCATGAAACGGCCCGCCCTCACGCGCGCAGGCGCTCATGCGCAGGCGAAGTTCAGGTGAAAAACCGGTAGCGCGGATCTGGCTGGCGCAAAAGTTCACCGCCTCCATCAACGACGCCTGCCAACGCGTCGGCAGCGGTTGATGCACGTTTTGCACTGGCGTGGCGCTGGTGTGCAGCAGGTCAACCAGACGCTGCAACAGGGCGCTGTCGAGCGCGCCGATCCAGCGCGCGTCAAACGGCTGGCTGAACACCAGGGCAAACAAGGTGGCAGCGTCCGAGGTCTCAGGCGTACCGGGCAACAGCTTCAGGCGAAAGCGTTCGGCCAGCTCGCTGACAAACGCGCTGCGCGAGGCAAAACCGTAGTCGGCCAGCAACGCGGTGGCATCGACCGTTTGCAGCGTCTCTAGCCAGCCGCGTTGCAGTTGCGCACGCGCCTTGGGGCGTTGCTGCAAGGCGTCCAGCAGCAGTGTCAGGCGCGCGTGGGCGGCGGGTATTGAATCGGCAGCGCCGCGAATCCAGGCCACGCTGCGGATCAGCCAGAGGTGGCGTTGCACCGCGTCCGTGCGGTCGGAAATCTGGTCCAGCAGGTCAGGCAGATCGGGTCGGGTTGCCATCTGTCAGCAGTCGTCAGTGCCGGGTCCGTGCGCCGCCGCTGGCGCTTAAGGCGTCGAGCACGAACATCGGCACATCGACCTCAAAGCGGTCGCCGTCTTCGGTAATGCAAAAGTAGCTGCCGTGCATGGTGCCGGTAGGGGTGCGCAGCCGGGTGCTGCTGGTGTATTCAAACTGCTCACCGGGTTGCAGCAAGGGTTGATGGCCGACCACGCCCAGCCCCTTGACCTTGTCGGTGTGGCCGTTGGCGTCGTTGACGTTCCAACTACGGGCGATCAGTTGTGCGGCGACCCGCCCGGTGTTGCGGATGGTGATGGTATAGGCAAAAAAGTACAGGTCTTGCTCGGGGTCAGACTGCTGCGCCAGGTAGCGCGGTCTGACCTGAACCTGAAATTGGTAAAGCGGTGGTTGTGCCATGGTGACGATGATTATCTACAGAACCTAAACCCCGGTGAAATGCCGGGCAAACGTGTTATTCCATTTCCAAATCATCGGTGTCGTTGTTGCTTTGCCTGGTCGTGCGTTGGCACTGTCTGCGGCTTCGCGCCTAGGCACAAATGTTTTGGAAATGGAATTACCAGTCCACCAGGCTCAAGCCCAGGCTGAGCACCATGCGGCGGCGGTTGTAGTCGATCAGACTGTCGCCGTAGCCGCTGAACAACTGGGTGTGAAAGCGCAGGCCGCTGCGGTTGCCCGGCACGCCGCTGTCACCCAGCTTGCGCAACCATTCCAGCCTGACCGAGCCGTTTGCGTTAGCGCTGAGCGCGTGTCGCAGCGTCAGACCCCAGGTGTTGTTGGCGTTGATGCTCCAGAAGCCCGCTAGTTCGCCGCGGCCGACGCGGTCTGAGATATCGGGGTTGTCGTCGTCGCCCAGCGGCTCTGGCAGACGCTGCCAGAGCTTGGCTTGAACATAAAAGTCGTGCCCACGCTCAGCGCCGGCCATCAAAATAGTGCGGTTCCAACTGCGGGAATACGGCAGCGGCTGACCGTTGGACTGGTGGTTCAGGCTGATGCCGGCGTAGCGCAGCCGCCAGCCCCACGGCAGCGCCGCATCCAGCGGGTAGATGTAGATCAGCTCGGGCTCATGGTCGGTGGTGCGAAATGGCCGCGACAAGTCGCCGCTGAAGAGCTGCCAGTTGGACTGCTGGCTGTAGGCGAACCAGAGCGAATCGCGCCTGAGCGGTTCGGCTTGCGTCAGCAGTCCCTGAGCGATCTTGGTGCGCACCGACAGGCCAACGCGCAATTCATCAGTCCGGTAGGGTATTAACTGAATGGCGTTATTCAGTGGTGCCGGCGACGTGGGCTGGGTATTGACGCTATCGGAGCCGAGCCAGCTCAGGCTGATGGGGCGGTAGCCACGGATGCCAAAGGCGCCGCAGTCACTGCCGACTTCGAGCTCCCAATAGCGCGACAGCTCGGAATACTGCGTGTCTTTGCAGTTGTGCAGGTCGGGTGGCGTGATGGTGATGACCAGCGGGACAACCGGTTCGGTGCTGGGCTTGTTGGCAGAGTCATTGGCGCGTTGTTGCGCGGCCCAGGCGTCAAAGCAGCGCAGGCGCGCTGCGGCGTCGCTGGCCAGGGCGCGGCAGGCCTGCCAGTCGTTCGGCGTTGCCGTTGCTTGACCAACATTTTGGTCGTTAGCGCTTGCAGTTAAAGCGTAGATAGCTATTAAAAATAAAGTAAATAAGGCAACCAAGGAGTGCATGGAACACCTGTTAAAAGCCTGTTTGGCGTGCCGCCCGGGTGGCGCTGTCGGCCGCTTTTTGTGCGAACTCGGCGCGCAAGGCGCGCAATTTTTCGCGCGGGTCTTGTTGCACCGTGGCCTGGTCGAGCCCCATTTCGGCAATGAATCGGCTGGGCTGTGCGGCGACCAGCTCGCGCCCCTTTTTGCGCTTGCGCGTCCAGCTCACCGCCAGGCTGCGTTGCGCGCGGGTGATGCCAACGTACATCAGGCGGCGCTCTTCTTGCAGGTGATTGGTGAGCGTTTCGCTGGCGGCTTCTTGCGCTTGGGCACGCTGGGCAACGGATTCCTTGCCAGCATCGGCATCCGGGTTGTCGCGCAGCTTGAACGGCAACATCCCTTCGGTCACGCCGACCAGCATCACGTGCGGCCATTCCAGCCCCTTGGCGGCGTGCAGGGTTGAGAGTGTGACTACATTCTGGTCTTTTTCTTGCTGCGAGATGGTGGAAATTAGCGCTATGGTTTGCGCCACTTCCAGCAGCGACTTGACTTCACCGGTGGCATTCAGACCGGTGGCGTCTTCCACCTGGCCACCACAGCGCGCGCTCATCCACTCACAGAAGTCGATCACGTTGCTCCAGCGTGCGGCGGCCACTTGCTCACTGTCTTCGCCGTCGTACAAATATTTCTCGTAGCCGATGTCTTTGAGCCAGTCCAGCAGAAAGGTTTTTGCCGCTTGCGCGCCCAGCGTGTGGCGGGCGCGGAATTCCAGGTCGTTGACCTCGCGGCCAAATTCGTGCAGGCTGCCCAGCGCCTTGCCCGAGATCACCGCGCCCAGGCTGCCGGAAAACAGCGCTTCAAACATGCTGACTTTGTATTTGTTGGCAAAGTCGCCCAGGTGCGCCAGCGTCTGGTGGCCAATGCCGCGTTTGGGCGTGGTCACGGCGCGCAGAAACGCCGGGTCGTCGTTGTTGTTGATCCATAGCCGAAACCAGGCGCACAGGTCTTTGACCTCAGCCCGGTCAAAAAAACTGGTGCCGCCTGACACTTTGTACGGAATTTGCGCCTTGCGCAGCGCCTTTTCAAACGGCTTGGCCTGGTGGTTGGCGCGGTACAGCACGGCGAAATCCCTGAATTCCTTGAACTGCGGCCCGGGCTGGGCCAGGCCGCTGGCGCGCAGGCTCTGGATGCGCGCCACGGTGCGTTCGGCCTCGTGTTCTTCGGTATCGGCATCGGCCACCCGCACCGGTTCGCCTTCGCCCAGGTCGCTCCAGAGGTTTTTCGGGAACAGCTTCGGGTTGGGGCCGATCACGTTGTTGGCGGCGCGCAGGATGGCACTGGTGGAGCGATAGTTTTGCTCGAGCTTGATGACTTTGAGTGCGGGGAAGTCGATCGGCAGCTTTTTCAGGTTGTCCAGCGTGGCGCCGCGCCAGCCGTAGATCGACTGGTCGTCGTCGCCGACAGCGGTAAAGCGCGCTTGGGCCGGGCCGGTGCCACCCACCAGCAGTTTCAGCAGCTCGTATTGCGTGGCGTTGGTGTCCTGGTATTCATCCACCAGAAAATGACCCGCCAGCGCTTGCCACTTCTGTGCAACGTGCTCGTGATGTTGTAGCAGTTTAAGTGGCAGGCCGATCAGGTCGTCAAAGTCAACGGCCTGAAAAGCGGTTAACCGTTGCTCATAGTGCGTCATCACGCGGGCAATGATGCGCTCTGAATCATTGCTGGCGGCGTCCTGCGCGCGCTCGGCGTTCAGGCCCTGATTTTTCCACCGGCTGATGGTCCATTGCCAACCGCGCGCGGTGGCGGCATCAACGCTGCCACCGGCGTCTTTCAGGATGCTGGTGACATCGTCGCTGTCCAAAATTGAAAAGTTCGGCTTCAGACCCAGCGCGGCGCCGTCTTCGCGCAGCAGGCGCACCCCCAGCGCGTGAAAGGTGCAGATTACCGCTTCTTTGGCCGCTTTGCCGATCAGCGAACGGGCGCGTTCTCGCATCTCGGCGGCGGCCTTGTTGGTGAAGGTGATGGCAAAAATGCGTTTGGCGGGCACGCCAGACTGGATCAGGCGCGCGATCTTGTGCGTGATGACGCGCGTTTTGCCCGAACCCGCTCCGGCCAGCACCAAACACGGGCCGTGCAGGTAGTTGACCGCTTCTTGTTGGGCCAGGTTGAGGCCGGTGGTGGCAGAGCGCGTCATGCGTAATACGCCGCGACAAAGTCCTCAAACGGTTGTTGCGGCTGGGCGTCCAGTTGGGCTTGCGTTTGCAGCGATTGCTGCACCGCGGTTCGAAAGCGCGCAAACGTGTCATCGGGTAGTGCGGCGGCTTGCAGGCTCTGGGTGTGCTGCTGCGACATGGCAAAGGCAAAATCGAAATAGCCACCATGCTGCTTGACTGCTTCGATCACCTGGGCTGAGGGCGTCAGCTCGGGCTGGTCGATGCGCTGGCGCAGTGCTTGTAGCGCTTGGCTGTAGCGCTGGCCGCTGTAGGCCGCGTCGAGCATCTCGGCAAATGGCGCCATGTCGTCGAACAATTCGTGCGCCAGCGCGCGCAGCGGTTGCTCGCGGTTGTGTACCAGCAGTTGCAGCCCTGGCTGGCGGCCGCGGTTGACGACGCGGCGCTTGTTTTCGTCGTTTTCACCTTGCTCGCGCGCGCTGATCGGCGGGCTGTCGCGAAACAGGCACATCAGCATCAGCACGTCGGCAAACAGGCTTTGCTCGGGCGCAATGCCGATGTCGATGAACGGGTTCAGGTCAAACAGGCGCATCTCAAGATACTGCACGCCCAGAGTAGCCAGCGCCTTGGCCGGGCGCAGGTTAGAGACGCGTTTGGGACGCATCGGGGCGTAAAACTCGGCCTCCAGTTGCAGGATGCTGTCGCTGAGCTGTTGCCAGTGGTCGCCCGTGCGCACGCCCAGTTCGGTGTAATACGGGTCGGGCGTGCGGATGGCGGCTTCCAGTGCGGCGGTGTAGTCGGCCAGCGAATTGAAGCCGATGCCCAGTTTGTCCTGTGCGTGGTTCTGGTAGCCCAGGTCGCTCATGCGCAGGCTGGTGGCGTAAGGCCCGTGCAGCGTGCCCGGGGCCAGTTCGGTCAGATCGCTGGGGTGGCCTTGCAAAAAAGAGCGGCACAGCGCGGGCGACGCACCAAACAGGTACGGCACCAGCCAGCCAAAGCGCAAAAAGTTGCGGATCAGCCCGAAGTAGCGCCGGTTGATGAAGTCCTGCATGTCGCCGGCACCGCCGCAACAGTCGCGCAACTGCGGCCAGAACGCATCGGGCAGCGACCAGTTGTAGTGTGCGCCGGCAATGGTCTGCATGGCGCGGCCGTAGCGCAGGCCCAAACCGAGCCGATAGACCTCTTTGAAGCGCGCGGCGTTGGATAAACCGTAGTTTGCGATGGCAATGTCCGCATCAGGGCCGATGCGGCACGGCATGGAGCCCGCCCA
>JAQTSL010000109.1 GCA_028711355.1 Rhodoferax sp. | reverse complement strand
GTCGGTAAAAGGCGCCGATTATCACCGTTAATTCATCAGGTAGTCGTCCAGTGCGTCGGGGGCGTGCAAATTGGGCAAGTCGGGCAATTCGTCGTCGTCCAATGCCATCTGATCGTCCAAAGCGGCTTGCCGGGCCAGCGCTTGTGCCGAAAGCGGAATCAGCGGTTTGTCCAGCGGGTGCAATTTGTGCCGACGCAGCGCGCGCAATTGAGTCGAATGCGCCATCGCTGCCAAAACCAGCTCTGGCTCCATCATCAGGCTAAAAGGGTTGGCGGTTTCGGTCAGGGCTGTCATGCGGGGCTCCAAGTGGGTCAAACACGTTTTGCCGAGCGCAAACCGTTGAAAAGAACTGTATTCTTTTGCTTATTAAAAATGAAGTCAGCGTTTGGCGCGATCTTGTGTCAGAAATTGCCTGACACGCGTTGCGCTCAAATCAGCCGTGCCTTGACACTTTTGCCCTTGACCCGGCCATTGTTGAGTTTTTGCAGCGCCACCAGTGCGATGTCACGCTGCACCGCTACAAAGGTGGTGAAGTCGGTGACGTTGATTTTGCCGATCTGCTCGCGGCTGAAACCAGCATCGGCGGTGAGCGCCCCGAGCACGTCGCCGGGGCGGATTTTTTCTTTGCGCCCGCCCAAGATTTGTAGCGTGACCATCGGCGCGAGCAGCGGCCCGGAGCCGGTTGGCGCAAGCTCTTCGAGCGTATGCCAGACCGACGGCTGGCGCTGGAACTGCTCGATCCGGCCGACCGCGCCCATCTCGTCCAGGCTGGCCAGACTTAAGCCCAGCCCGCGTTCACCCGCGCGCCCGGTGCGACCGATGCGGTGCACGTGCAGTTCGGGGTCGGGCGTGATGTCAACATTGATCACCGCTGCCAGCTCCTTGATGTCGATGCCGCGCGCGGCCACGTCGGTCGCGACCAGCACCGAGACGCTGCGGTTGGCAAACTGCGCCAGCACCTGGTCGCGTTCGCGCTGCTCCAGATCACCGTGCAGCGTGAGCGCACTGAAACCGGCCTTTTGCAGGAACGCTACCACCTCTTTGCATTGCTGGCGGGTGTTGCAAAACGCCAGCGTGCTGACCGGTCTAAAGTGGTTCAGCAGCTTGGCCACGGTTGGCAGCCGGGTGGCACGGGTAACCTCGTAAAAACGCTGTTCGATCAGGCACTCGGCCACAGTTGCAACAACAGTGATACGTGCTGGCGCGCGCATGAATTGGTTGGCCAGCTTTTCGATGCCATCCGGGTAGGTGGCCGAAAACAGCAAGGTTTGTCGTTCGGGCGGACATTGGCGGATGACGGTGGCCATGTCGTCAAAAAACCCCATGTCCAACATTCGGTCGGCTTCGTCCAGCACCAGCGTGTTCAGGGCCTCCAGGCTCAGCGTGCCGCGCGCCAGGTGGTCCATCACTCGCCCTGGCGTGCCAACCACAATGTGCGCGCCGTTTTCAAGACTGGCCCGCTGGCCGCGCAGCGCCACACCGCCGCACAGCGTCACAATCTTGATGTTGTCCAGCGCGCGCGCCAGGCGGCGGATTTCTACCGCCACCTGGTCGGCCAGCTCGCGCGTGGGGCACAGCACCAGCGCCTGCACAGCAAAGCGGCGCGGGTTCAGCCGCTCCAACAGGCCCACACCAAAGGCGGCGGTTTTGCCGCTGCCGGTTTGCGCCTGCGCGATCAGGTCACGTCCGGCCAGCGCGGCGGGCAAACTGGCGGCCTGGATCGGCGTCATCGTCAGGTAACCCAACTGCGCCAGGTTAGCCAATGTGGCCGGATTCAGCGGCAAAGTGTTGAACAGATTTTTTTCGGTCAATGTCATGCGATGATTATCGGGATTTAATCAGTTGGGGACAGAGCTGAAGGTCTGTCCCGCAAAGTTCAGGATAGTTGGGGACAGAGCTGAAGGTCTGTCCCGCAAGGTTCAGGATAGTTGGGGACAGAGCAGGTCGCTCGCGCGAGTGGTCTGACCCGCAATGTGTTTGAAAGGAATCCCATGCGCCACTACCTATTGCCCCCGCTACTTGCTGGCTGCCTGCTCACAGCCTGCGGCAGCGCGGTCGTCAACCCGGTCACCGGCCAGGCCGAACGCTCGGTGATGAGTGAGCAGGATGAAATTGCGCAGGGTGCGCAGGCGCACCAGCAAGTGTTGCAGGAATACGGCGCGGTCAAGGACCAGCGGGTGCAAAATTACGTTAACAACCTGGGCCAACGCCTGGCCAAGCTGTCGCACCGTGACCAGTTGCAATGGCACTTTACCGTGTTGGACAGCCCCGAGATCAATGCCTTTGCGCTGCCCGGTGGTTATGTCTATGTCACGCGCGGCATCATGGCGTATTTGCAGTCCGAGGCCGAGCTGGCCGGGGTGATCGGCCATGAGATTGGCCACGTGACGGCGCGCCACGGCGCGCAGCGTGCCACCCGCCAGCAAGACGCGGGCCTGGGTGTGCTGGCCGCCACTGTGCTGGGCGCGGTGCTCGAAAGCCAGGGTGTGGCCGGCGCGGGTCGCCTGGCCAGCAATGTGTCGCAGACCGCTGCCGCTGGTTATATTGCCTCTTACGGGCGCGACCAAGAGCTACAGGCCGACACCCTGGGGGCCGAATATCTGTCGCGCAGCGCCTACAACCCGCGCAACATGATCGGGGTGATTGGGTCGTTGAAAGACCAGGAGCGTTTTGCCGCCGACCAGGCGCGTGCCGCCGGTCGCGAGGCCCGCTCGGGCAGCAACTGGCTGGCCTCGCACCCCAGCAATGATCAGCGTTTGCAACAGATTACTGCGCTGGCGGATCAGTACCGCGGCAACTACGTCGATGAAGGGCGCGAGCGCTATCTGCAAGCGCTGCGTGGCCTGACCTTTGGCGAGAGTGCCGAGCAAGGACTGACGCGAGGTCAAAACTTTTATCACCCGACTTTGGGCATTGCGCTCACGGCCCCGGCCGGCTGGACCATCCGCAACGACGCGGCGCAACTGGCGCTGGTCAACGCCGCCGGTGATGCTGCGCTGATGGTGCAGGTGGCGCCCAAGCAGTCCGGACAAACGCACGACGAGGTAATTCGCAAGCTAATCAAACCGAGCCAGGGCAACGCCGAGCGGCTCACGCTTAACGGCTTACCGGCGACCCATTTTGTTGGCAGCCGCACAGGCGCGCAGGGGCAGGCGCAGAGGGTCGATGCGACACTGGTCAGCGGCCCCGATCGAACCATCTTTGTGCTGATCCCGGCGGCCCAAAACGCCACTGCGCTGCGCACCGCCAACGCTACCTTGGCGCAGGCGCGCGACAGTTTCAGGGCGCTCAGCGCGGCCGAGCGCGCCGCCGCCAGACCGTGGCTGCTGAAAACGCTGGCGTTCCCGCGCGGCGGCTTTGCCCAACTGGCCAAAAGCTCACCACTGCCCAACGCAGAGGCGCAGTTGCGCTTGATCAACGGCCATTACGGCAGCGCTGCGCCCGCTGTTGGCAGCTTGGTCAAGGGGGTTGATTAATGAAAGAAAGCTGTCGTTGCGGGCGACGACCCGCAATCCATGGTGTCCAAAGCCATGGCTGCCGGGTCGTCGCCCGGCATGACAATACAGGTTAAAACACCGCTGCCTGTGCTAAACATCTTCCTGATCACTTTTCCGTTTTTTGCGCTGGTGCTGTGCGGCTACCTGGCCGCGCGACGGCGCATGTTGCCGCTGGAAGCGATCCCCGGGCTGAACGGTTTTGTGCTGTTTTTTGCCCTGCCGTGCATGCTGTACCGCTTTGGCGCCAACACGCCCATTGCCCAGTTGTTGGACCTGTCGGTGGCGCTGACCTGGCTGCTCTGTGGTCTGATCATGGTGGCTTTTACGGTGGCGACCAGCCTGAATGCGCGCATCGGCTGGAACGATGCCGCCTTTGGCGCGCTGGTGGCGGCGTTTCCCAATTCGGGCTTTATGGGCGTGCCGCTGCTGGTGGCGTTGCTGGGCGCGGGGGCGGCCGGGCCGACCATCATTACCATGGCGATCGACATGATTGTGATCAGCTCGCTATGCATTGCGCTGTCACGGCTGGACGGGGCTGACCAGCACGGTGTGGCCAAAGCGCTGAAAAACGCACTCAAGGGCGTGTTGACCAACCCGATGCCGTGGTCAATTCTGCTGGGGGCGCTGGCCTCGGTGTTTGGGTTTGAGTTACCCGCTCCGGTCGGCAAGGTGGTGTGGATGCTGGCCGACGCCGCCTCGCCGGTGGCGCTGTTTACCATTGGCGCGGTATTGGCGCGATCGCAACTGCTGGCTGCTGCTGGCCATGTCCAAACGCCTGCTCTGGGCGACTATCTGCCGGTGGCTTTGCTCAAATTGTTTTTGCACCCGCTGCTGGTGCTGTTGATCGGTGCCGGACTGATCCAGTTGGGCCTGCCGCTGGGCCGCTTTGCCCTGACCGTGATTGTGCTGGTCGCGGCGCTGCCCAGCGCCAGCAATGTGTCACTGCTGGCCGAGCGCTTTGGCGCCGACAACGGCCGGGTGGCGCGCATCATTTTGATCTCCACCGCCGCTGCGTTTGTCACATTTTCTATGGCGGTGGCGTTGTTGAGCTAATCTGCGCCAAGCGGCGGCAGGAATAGCGGGTTTTTACCTAAAACCTGATTTATCTCAAGTTTCTATCTGGTAACGACGGTCTAATGGCGGTTTTTCGAAGTCCCGTCGAGACGATGATTTGATTGCAAAGGATAAATTCAAATGACGACCTGGTTGACTTACAGCATGACCGCGCTGGTGGTGGTACTGGCTGGAACCGCCCTGTTTTTCTTTACCATGACACGCGGCGCGCTGTTGATGCGCGGCGCCATGGGGCAACTGACGCACGAGGCAGCGCACGTCTATCCGATCTATTCCAATATGCGGCTGATCCGCTTTGTCGATTACCAACCGGTCATCGCCGCCATTTTGTTGTTCCAGTACAGCCGCCTGGTGTCGATCATCACGCACGGCATCAACCAGATGGATTTGCGCGGCAAGCAGGCGCTGATCACCTCGTGCGCGTTTGGCAACGTGATGCCGCGCGTGGTGGAAGCGGCGGTCAAGTCTGGCGCTGACAAGGTAGTGGTGGCCGACATCATCAAAAACGAACTCGACCACGCCCAGCGCAAGCTGACCCAATACGGTGGCCAAACCGTCTATGTGCAAGACAACGCGATTGGCCTGAAGCAGCCCGACGCGTCGGTCAGCGCCAACGTGATGTTCTTTTTGCTGCACGAGCTGCCGCACCACCTCAAAGGTGAGGCGCTGAAAGAAGCCATCCGCGTGCTGCAGCCCGGTGGCAAGCTGTTCCTGGGCGAATTCCACAAACCGCGTTCCTGGGTACTGCGTGCCTTGAGCTGGACCTATTTCAAGGTGTTTGAGCCGTACGGTCTGGCGCTGTGGAACACGCACGACCCGGTCGAGATGCTGCACGCCATGCCCGGCGTCACCTGCGAACGCCACGTGGTGTTTTTTGGCAACTTCCAGGTCGTGGTCGCTACCAAGGCCTCCTGATACCTGCGGGACAGATCTTTAGCTCTGTCCCCTCTGATCAATTGCGGGACAGACCAAAAGTGACACGAGGTGCAGCGGCTGGCGGCCGATTTGCGGTCATTTTGGACCGTCATTCGTTGTTCATAGCCGAGCTATGAACGCCTCACGCCCGCCCAAACTGCCTCGCAACTCGCCTCGCCAGCCATCTGTGCCCTAACGGACTTTCTCGGTTTAACGATCAGATCAGCAGCGGATCGACATCCACCGCCCAGCGCAGCAGGCCCTTGCATTCGGGTTGCGCGCGCTGCGCGTGCAGCACCGCTTGCCAGGCACTTAAAAAGCGCTGCAAGGCGGTGCGCGAAGCGCTTTCGATCAGCATCTGCGCGCGCTCGACATTGGCCACGCGTTGCATACTCATCGGCACCGCCGGGTACAGCGTGAGGTGCGCGCGCAACGCTGCAGCTTCGGGCATGACCGCGCTGGCGGCGCTGGCCAGGTTCAGAAACGCTTGCGCCGCCTGTTGGGTGCGGGCTTCGGCGCGCACCAGCGCCTGAAAGCTGAACGGCGGCATGCCGGCCAACTGGCGTTCGACCAATTGCGCCTGGGCAAAGGCCGGGTAGTCGTGGTTTTTCAGCGCTTCGTACAGCGGGTGCGTTGGTAGAAAGGTTTGCAGCCACATCTCGCTGCGGCGGCTGTTGCTGGCGTCACGCCCGGCACGCCCTGCTGCCTGCATCAGCAGGCTAAACAGGCGCTCAGGCGAGCGAAAGTCACTGGAAAACAGCGCGCTGTCGGGGTTGATAGCTGCCACCAGCGTGATGCGCCGAAAGTCGTGCCCCTTGGCGATCATCTGGGTGCCCACCAGCACATCGACTGCGCCCGCGTGCACCTGCGCCAACTGGCTTTGCAAGGCACCTCTGGCGCGCGTGGTATCGGCGTCGATGCGCGCAATGCGCAGCGCGCTGCCGTCGGGGCGGGTGACGCCTGACAGCAACAGCGCCAACTGCTCTTCCAACCGTTCGGTGCCACGGCCGAGCGACCCCAGATCGAGGTTGCCGCAGTCGGGGCAGGCACGCGGCACCGGCGTGCTCAAACCGCAATGGTGGCAGCGCAGCGTGCGGTCGATCTTGTGGAACACCCGGTAGGCGCTGCAATGCGGGCAATTGCTCTTCCAGTCGCAGGCGTCGCAGGTCAACACCGGTGCGTAGCCGCGCCGGTTCAAAAACACCATGCACTGCTCGCCGCACGCAATGCGCTCGATCATGGCTGCCAGCAGCGGCGGTGCGATCACGCAGCCCTTGGGCTGGTGGTTCATATCAACCCGGCGCACCAGTGGCAACACCGCGTTGGCGCCGATGCGGCTGGGCATCTGGAGCCGCAGGTAGCGCCCGCCCTCGGCCGCGGTGCGGCTGTGATACCAGCTCTCCAGCGACGGCGTGGCCGAGCCCAGCAGCAC
Source organism: Rhodoferax sp. (assembly GCA_028711355.1). Lineage (GTDB taxonomy): Bacteria > Pseudomonadota > Gammaproteobacteria > Burkholderiales > Burkholderiaceae_C > Rhodoferax. The sequence goes on along the minus strand of JAQTSL010000109.1, from coordinate 3,491 downwards.
TTTGATGCCTTCGACGCGGCCACGGTAGATGGCCAGGTCGCGCGCCGAATAGCGCGCCCCTTCGTGGCTTTTGTAGCTTGGGTCGTGCTCTTCATCGACCACGATCAGTTTGAGGTGTGGGATCGAGGCAAACACCGCCATGCGCGTGCCCAGCACAATGCGCGCCGCCCCGCTGTGCGCGGCCAGCCAGCTTTTCAGGCGCTGCGCCGGCGTCATGCCGCTGTGCAGTGACACCACTGCGTCCACGCCGTAGTCCGGCGCAAAACGTGTCGTGAAGCGCTCTTCGAGTTGCGGCGTCAGGTTGATCTCTGGCACCATCACCAGCACCTGCGCGGCGCCGGATGCCGCCAGCAGGTCGGCGCAGCAGCGCATGAACACTTCGGTCTTGCCGCTGCCGGTGGCGCCAAACAACAGAAACGGCCCTGGGTTAGCATGAAATTGCCGGATAGCGCTTGCCTGCTCTGCGCTGAGCGCTACTAAATCAGGTGCGTTTTGCGAACCGTTACCGGTGCCTTCGGTACTTTGGGCGTCGGCGCAATGCGGGGCCGTGGTGGCGCCAGTAAGGGCAGATTTTTTCAGCCGTCGGGCCAACTGCACGTTGCTGAGGTCACGCAACTGCGGCGGCAACGCCGCCAGCGCTACCTCGCCCAGCGAGCGCTGGTAATAACCCGCGGCAAAGGCGATCAGCGCACGCCAGTGGGCGTTGAGTGCGGGCAAACCGCGCAACACCGCCGCCAGCGGGCGCAATTTGTCAGGGTCAATCGGCGTTAGCAGGCCAGCGGTTGCTGGCTGGGGTGGGGCGTCCCACACCACGCCCAGCAGCTCGCGCTGGCCCAGCGGCACCCGCACCAGCGTTCCGGCAGGTAGCGGCGCATCGCTTAGATACGTCAGCGCGCCGGCCATCTGGCTGTACGCCGGTGTGTGAACCAGCACTGCAATCCGGTACGTCATGGTGTGCGCTCGGTTTGCCGGGTTTTGTTCAAGTGAACTGGTGAAACAGGCGTTAACTTGTTGATTCTTTGGGATTTTGAGGGTCATCCCACATTTCTGTGGATAACTTTGTGGATAGCTCGTCGATAGTGCGCCGCAAGCCTTGAAAATCAAGGGACTCGTCACATTGCCCAAAAAAGATGCAAATTTAAAAACCTTTTTAAATCAACAGGTTGGCTATGCTACGGGTTTGGTAGCTGGCGGCACTTGTGCAGCGTGTAGGGTCTAGCCCATGGCTCATTTTTGTGCATAAGTAAAAATAATTATTGTTGCAACGGCTTCAAAAATGGTTCAAAAAGTGCTAAGACTTCAGCAAGCGCCACGCATGGCGCGTGAATGTTTGTGCACCGCTTCGACCAATGCCGCGACGTGCTCCACCGGGGTGTGCTGGCTGATGCCATGGCCCAGGTTAAAGATCTGGGTCGGGCCGGTGGCGTCCCCGGTGTAAGGTGTGCCAAACGCGTTGAGCGTGCGGATCACCTCTTGCTCGATCTGCGCCGGCGGGGCAAACAGCACGGCCGGGTCCAGATTGCCCTGAATCGCCTTGCTGGCGCCGACCATCAGACGCGCCTGGGCCAGGTTAACCGTCCAGTCAACGCCCAGCACGTTACAGTCCAGCGGCTCCATCTCTTGCAGCCACAGGCCGCCGCCCTTGGTGAACAGAATGCTGGGAATGGTGGCGCCGTGGTAGGTCTTGTGCAGTTGCGCCAGGACGCGGCGGTTGTAGGCCAGGCTGAATTCTTGAAACGCGCCGTCAGCCAGCACGCCGCCCCAACTGTCAAACACCATCACCGCTTGCGCGCCGGCTTCGATCTGGGTGTTCAGGTACAGCGCCACCGCGTCGGCGTTGATCTGCAAAATGCGATGCAGCAGGTCTGGCCGGCTGTACAACATGGTCTTGACGCGGTGGTAGTCGTCCGAGCTGCCGCCTTCGACCATGTAACACGCCAGCGTCCAGGGGCTGCCAGAAAAGCCGATCAACGGCAAGCGCCCCTTGAGCGCCTTGCGGATCGAGCTGACCGCGTCAAACACGTAGCGCAGCTTGGCCATGTCTGGCACGGCTAGTTTGGCTACCGCCGCTTCGTCACGCACCGCCGTGGCAAATTTGGGGCCTTCGCCCTCGGCGAACGACAGGCCCAGGCCCATCGCGTCGGGCACGGTCAGGATGTCACTGAACAAAATCGCCGCGTCGATCGGGAACCGCTCGGTTGGCTGGATCGTGACTTCGGTGGCGTAATCGGTGTTGGTGGCCAAGCCCATAAAGCTGCCAGCTTTGGCGCGCGTGGCGCGGTATTCGGGCAAAAAGCGCCCGGCCTGGCGCATCATCCAAATCGGGGTGTAGTCGGTGGCTTGGCGCAGGCAGGCGCGCAGGAAGGTGTCGTTTTGCAGGGGGGCAAAGGAAGAAGTAGTCATGACGGTCCCGGTAGAGGAGGAAAGCCGCGATTATCGCCACCCGACGCGCTCGCGCTGCCTGCGCTGCGTCAGACCTCAACTAAACCAAAATGCAGTTCGGGTGAACCCGCCCCTTCACCGACCCAAGTGTGGCAAAAACAAAGCTTGCAAATCGTTCAAGAAGTCAAAACCCCGCACGCTGGGTTGCAGATGGTCGCCGTCGTGCAGCAACAAGCCTTGTTGCACCGCTTGCGCCAGCGTGGCCTGCACCGCAGACAGCGGCAGGCCGGTGCGTTCTGGAAACAAGCTCAGATGAAAACCTCCCGCCAGCCGCAGTGCATTGAGCATGAATTCAAACGGCAGCTCGGTGCGCTTGACCTCAAACTGTTGCGCCAGCGCTGCGCCCGCCAGCGCCTGTGCCATGTAGCGCGCCGGCTCACGCAGGCGCACCTGGCGCAGCACCCGATGCGCAAAACTGAGCTTGCTGTGCGCGCCCGCGCCAATGCCCAGATAGTCGCCAAACTGCCAGTAATTCAGGTTGTGCTGGCAGGCGTGGCCGGGCCGGGCGTAGGCCGAGACTTCGTAGCGCTGCAGCCCAGCCGCGCCGGTCAGGTCGGTGATCAGGTCGAGCATGTCGGCTGCCAAATCGTCATCGACCGCAGCGGGCGGGTATTTGGCAAAGTAGGTGTTGGGCTCGATCGTCAGGTGGTAAATCGACAGGTGCGGCGGTGCCAGCGACAAGGCGGTTTGCACATCGGCACGCAACAGCGCCAGCGTCTGGCCCGGCAGCGCATACATTAAATCCAGATTAAATGTGTCAAAAACAGTAGCTGCCTGCGCAATCGCAGCAAGCGCTTGCGCCCGATTATGTACACGACCCAAGGTTTGCAGAAAGTCGTCATTGAAACTCTGCACGCCGACCGACAGGCGCGTCACACCGGCCGCCCTGAACGCCTTGAAGCGTTCCACCTCGAAGGTGGCGGGGTTGGCTTCGAGCGTGATCTCGGCATTGGCCGCCAGCCGCAAGCGGGCGCGAATGCCGCCAATCAACTGGTCAATGGCGTTTGGCGAAAACAGGCTGGGCGTGCCGCCGCCAATAAACACGGTCT
>JAQTSL010000421.1 GCA_028711355.1 Rhodoferax sp. | reverse complement strand
CAGCGGCAAACGGTTCGATGTCAATAGTGGCTTCAGAGCCCAATTTTTCCAGCAGCGTGTTGACTCCGATGGTGCCGCCGTAAAACACCAGCAGCATCAGCACCAGGTCCGGGATGCCGCGGATGATAGTGGTGTAAAAAGTGCCCAGTGCCGTCAGCACCGGACGGCCCGAGAGCTTGGCCGCTGCACCCATCAGTCCCAGCAGGATGGATACCACCAGCGCGCCCAGCGAGACGCCCACCGTCAGCAGGGAACCCTGCAAAATTACCCAAAGGTAAGACTGCGTGTTGGAGGTCATGGGTGGGACATCAGGAAAGTCGATCGGCTGGCCCTGGCGACTGCGCCACCGGCCAGCCCTTCAAACGCGCTACTTACTTGCCGTAAACGTCAAACTTGAAGTACTTGTCGTTGATCGCCTGGTACTTGCCGTTGCCACGGATCGCCTTGATCGCGGCGCTGAGTTCTTTTTTCAGGTCGGGCTGGCCTTTGCGCAGCGCAATGCCAGCGCCGGTGCCAAAGTATTTGGGAACGTAGAGCTCGGGGCCGACAAACTGGTAGGCTTCACCGCCCGGCTTGCTCAGGAAACCACCGCCCACTTCCAGCGTGTCAGCCACCGTGCCGTCCAGACGGCCGGCCTTGATGTCCAGATAGACCTGGTCTTGTGCGTCGTACGAGACAATTTCAACGCCCTTGGTCTTGAGCTCGCCCAGCGCGTATTTTTCTTGCGTGGAAGCCTTCAGCACACCGATTTTTTTACCCTTGATCGAGGCTGGTCCGTCAAATTTGATGTCTTTCTTCAAGACGATTTTGCTGGGCGTGTTGTAGTACTTGTCGGTGAAATCGACTTGTTTCAGACGCTCGGTGGTGATCGACATCGAGCTGATGATCACATCGTATTTTTTGGCCATCAGGCCGGGGATCATGCCGTCCCAGGCTTGTTCGACAAACACGCATTTGCGCTTGACCTGCTCGCACAGCGCGTTGGCAATGTCCACGTCAAAGCCGGTTGGTTTGCCGTCAGGCGTTTTGAAGGTGAACGGTTCGTAGGTGGCGTCGATCGCCACCTTGAGGTCTTTGCCTTGGGCAAAAACACCGGCGCACAAGGCGCTGATAGTGGCAGCAAGCAAGAGTTTCTTCATGGCGTGTCCTTTGGTATACCGGGAAATTCCGGCGCTTTGACGAAATATGAAAGCTGCATTCTACGGTTTGACAAGGTTAGAGCAGGGGTTGGTTTCTACTAGGTATTAGCGACTCTTATGAGACATCAGCTTGCGCTGAAGTGCATACTTCGGCCCGATCCGCAGTGCAAGCACGCAGCGCCTTGCCGCCAGGTTATCGTGGGCGGGTCAGCCCGATTACCAGTCTTCCTTGACCGCCAGCACTGCGTCGTGCCCAGCGGCAGCGCGCCCGGCCAGCCAGGCGGTGAGCGTGCCCGCAGCTACCACCGCCAGGCACAGTGCCAGCAGCTTGGCCCAGGGCAGCATCAAATCCATGCTCCAGTGAAAGCTTTGTGGGTTAACCACGTGCACCAACACACCCGACACCAGCAAGCCCAGCCCCAAGCCGGCGATGGCTCCCAGCGTGGTCCAAGCGGCGCCTTCGAGTGCCACCACCGTCAGAATTTGGCGCCGAGTCAAGCCCAGATGCGCCAGCAGGCCAAACTCTTTGCGCCGTGCCAACACCTGCGCACTGAAGCTCGCTGCTACGCCAAACAGGCCAATGGCAATCGCCACTGCTTGCAGCCAGGTGGTCACAGCAAAGCTGCGGTCAAAAATCTTGAGCGACACCGCGCGGATTTGTGCGGCGGTGCCAAACTCCAGTACATCCCCGCTGTCGGGCACACCGCCTTGCTCGGCTGCCGGGGTGGGCACGCCAGCCAGCTCGCGCAGGCGTTGCTGCACCTGCGGTGCCTGCCTAGGGTCGTCCAGCCACAGCGCCAGGTCGTTGGCGCGCCGGTCACCGGTCAGGCGTACAAAGTCGGCTTGGTTGATGGCGATGGCACCGCCCTGGCGTGAATAGTCACGCCACACGCCTGCTACATAAAACGTAGCTATTTGCGCTTTATCCGTAACGGCTAGAGGTCTAAAAGCCTTGGAGAGCTGGGCAAATGGCTGGCCCAGCTCGGCTCCGTGCAGATCGATCACCGCTTCGCTCACATAGACCCCGATCTGACCCGGCGGCACTGGTAATGGCGGGTCTTTCAGCGGCAGGCTACGCGCCGGGTCGCTCAGGTCTTTGGCCAGCAGCGCCACCGCAGGCAGGGCGGGTTGCAACAACAGGGGCAGTTGGCGCTGCGCCTGCAACTGCTTGACCCCGGGCAACTTGGCTGCATCCAGTACAAGCTGCGGGCTGAAAAACACCGTGTCGGCTGCGCTCAGGTTGCCCGAGCTGCGCACATACAAATCGGCCGGTAGCACGCGGTCCAGCCACTGTGTGACCGAGTCGCGGAAACTGGCCACCATGACGGTGAGCGCCACCGCCAGGCTCAAGCTGGCCACCACGCCGCTGACCGCCACTGCGGCGGTGTCGCGCTGGCGCCGGGCACGCTCCAGCGCCAGCAGCGGCAAGGTCTGGCGCGCCAGGCGCGGGCTAAGCCAACCCAGCAGCAGGCCTATCAACCAGGGCAGTGCGGTGATGCCGCCCACCAGTAACAGCCCGACCGACAGGTACGC
>JAQTSL010000108.1 GCA_028711355.1 Rhodoferax sp. | reverse complement strand
TCGTTTTTTTAACCTTTTAGGAGCTTCCTATGCAACGTTCTACGCAAAAGGGTTTTACCCTGATCGAATTGATGATCGTCGTGGCGATTATTGGCATTTTGGCCGCAGTCGCTTTGCCGGCCTATCAGACCTACACCAAAAAAGCCAAGTTCAGTGAAGTCGTGATGGCGACACAGGCTGTCAAAACGGCAGTCGAGCTGTGCTTGCAAGAATATGCCGGCGTTTTGGCTGCCTGCACCACCGATTCCGGCGGTGTCCCGGCTAATACCTTGGCGAGCGGCAAATACGTGGCCAGTGTAACGACTGCTAGTAGTGTGATTACGGCAACCGGCAATGCACAAGTCGATAGCAATACTTATATCCTTACGCCCTCCTACTCCGCCACAACCGGGGTGTCATGGACCGCTTCTGGCTCCTGTATTGCTGCCAATTTGTGTAAATAGTCAGGACTTTTTTGATCAAAAAAGCCCCTCGATGAGGGGCTTTTTTATTGTCGCGCCCAGTTGGGTTTTTATCGGAGATTATCTTGTTCAAGCGTAGTCATGCAACTGCATTCAGTTTAATTATCCTGATTGGAATCATCAGTTGGCTGTATGGACAATTTTTAAATAATGCCATTATTTTTGATGATCTGCCTTTTTTCAGGGCTGTTAACGACGGCCATCAACCCGTGTCAAATTACCACTTCAACTTGTTCGAGTTGCGTTCGCTTCCGTATGCAAGCTTGGCATGGACCAAGTTATTATTTGGACTTGATTTAATCAACTTTCGCATTACCAATTTAATATTGCATCTGGCAACTGTCATTGCCTTGTATTTATTTCTTTTATGTCTATTTGAAGAAATACTCGACAAAGGGTACGATAAAAAAGGACTGAGTCCGCAACTTGCCGCATTCTTTGCCGCCATGTTATTCGGATTGCATCCGGTATCAACCTATGCTGTCGGATATCTGGTGCAACGAACAACGGTGATGGCGACTTTGTTTTGCCTATTGGCCATGCTGTCTTATTTGAAGGGTAGCATGCTGGATAAGCCACTTTTTTTGTGGCTCACAGTTCCATTATATTACTTCGCTGTATTTTCAAAAGAACACGCCATCATGTTACCGGCAATTTTAGTCATGATGACAATTTTATTGCATCATGATTGGCTCATACGGCTAAAACAGCGTTGGAAACTCCTATTGACTTTGGCTGTCATATCTTTTCTGGTTATTTTGATCAAGCGAAAATATCTCGGCTCCGCCTACGAACTTTATGCTCAAGAAATGTTGCCGGATCAGGAAATAGGCTACCCTTTAAGTGTCTTAACCCAGATGTGGCTCTATTTTAAGTATATCTTTCTGTGGCTGGCTCCAAACCCGCGATGGATGTCAATTGATATGCGTGAACCTTTTGCCTCAAGTTTATTGTCACCCTATCTGCTTGCTGCCGTATGCTTTATGACATGGGGTGGTGCTGCATTTTGGCTGTTGCTGCAACGCCGTATTTCCGGTCTGGCAGGTTTTGCCATGTTGTTTCCGTGGTTAATGTTCATGACAGAACTATCTTCAATTCACATTCAAGAGGTTTTTGTGCTCTATCGCAGTTATTTATGGGCGCCTGGTATTTTTTGCTTGATCCCGATTATTTTTATGCAAGTTGATCGTAAAACAGTAGTACTGGTTTTATCGCTGATTGCAGTGGCTCTTATACCATTGTCCATGGATCGGCTGGTAACACTCTCGCATCCAGTATTACTTTGGGATGATGCACAGCGTCTGCTGGCTGGCAGAACAACACTCCCGGGGGCTAATAGAATCTATTACAACCGTGGCACCGAGTACTTAAAAATAGATGTAAATGACAAGGCAATTGATGACCTTAAAACAGCCGTTGCGATTAATGAAAAAGTGGCAAATGCGCATGGGAACTTGGCTGTTGCTTATCTCAAGATAGCAGATTGGCCAAATGCAGCCTCGGCATTTAGTCGTGCCATCAAAATTAACTACGATAACCGGAATGGTGTCAACCCAAGACACATTTATGGGCGCGCCCAAGCCTATGAAAATATGGGCTTACTTGACAGGGCAAAGGCGGACTACAAAGTGAGTTGTGAGTTGGTCAAGCGAGGCTGTGACAAATTTTAAAAAGAGCCAACCTGGGGTAAAACCGCGATTGCGGCCTTGTTCCCTGGCGCCGTACCAGACACTGCCGCCAGTCGCCTCTTTGAATGACACCCTTTGCGCCTGCCGCGTTGTTGTCACGGCGAAATTGCCTGATAATTGACGTTGACGTTAACGTCAATCAAAAGTAGCCCTCATGTCCACCACCTACAGCATCAGCGATCTGGCCCAGGAATTTGACCTGACCACCCGCGCCATGCGGTTTTATGAGGACATGGGGCTGTTGCAGCCCACCCGCAGCGGCCCGGGCGGACGCAACCGGGTCTATAGCAACCGCGACCGGACCCGGCTCAAGTTGACCCTGCGCGCCAAGCGCCTGGGGCTGTCGCTGACCGAAGCCAAAGACATCATCGACATGTACGACAGCCCGCTCGATACCGCCGCGCAGTTGGAAAAGTTTTTGGCGGTGCTGGCCAACCATCAAAAACAGCTCGAGGGCCAGATGGCCGATTTGCAGGCCAATATGGAAGAGCTCAACGAACACCAGCGTGAGGCGCGCGCGCTGCTGGTCAAAGCACGCCAGAGGGCCGCCACCAAGGCTAGCCGGGTCCGAACGGTTGCCCCATAAACAGCGACTGAATTTTCAAACACATGACACACCCACGGCACGCCAACCATCAGTCAGGCGAAAACCAAGACGACCGCCTGTCGCCGCTTGCGCGCGTGCAACAAAGCTTTGAGCGTCAGGGGTTGATGCGCCATCTGGGCGCCGAACTGCTGCGCGTGGTGCCAGGTGAATGCGTCATTACCTTGCCGTACAGCGACAAGGTGACGCAGCAGCAGGGCGCTTTTCACGGCGGCGCCATCGGCGCGCTAGCCGACATTGCCGGGGGCTACGCCGCCATGACGGTGGCAGCCGCCGACCAGGAGGTGGTGACGGTGGAATACAAGATCAACTTTTTGGTAGCGTGCCAGGGTGGCGAGCTGTGCGCTACCGGGCGCGTGCTCAAGGCCGGCAAACGCCTCATCGTGACCGCAGTCGAAGTGCTACACGTCGGCGACGACGGCCGTCAGACGCCGTGCGCGGTGTTGCAGCAGACCATCATGCCGGTGCCAAAAACCTATTAACCCTTTTCATTTCAACAGGAGACACCATGGCCAACCTACCCGGACTCAACTTTCAATTGGGTGACGACATTGACGCGCTGCGCGACGCAGTGCACGCCTTTTGCCAGGCCGAGATCGCCCCGCGTGCGGCAGAAATTGACAAAACCGACCAGTTCCCGATGGACTTGTGGCGCAAGATGGGCGAACTGGGCGTGCTGGGCATCACCGTCGGTGAAGAATTTGGCGGCGCCAACATGGGCTACCTGGCGCACATGGTGGCGATGGAAGAAATCAGCCGCGCCAGCGCGTCGGTGGCCCTGAGCTACGGCGCGCACAGCAATCTGTGCGTCAACCAGCTCCGGCGCAACGGCACGCCGGCGCAGCGCAGCAAATACCTACCCAAACTGATCAGCGGCGAACACGTGGGCGCGCTGGCCATGAGCGAGCCGGGTGCGGGTAGCGACGTCATCAGCATGAAGCTCAAGGCCGAAGACAAGGGTGGCTACTACCTGTTGAACGGCACCAAGATGTGGATCACCAACGGCCCCGACGCCGACACCATGGTGGTCTATGCCAAGACTCAGCCCGAGCTGGGCGCTCGCGGCGTGACCGCCTTCATTGTTGAAAAAGGCATGAAGGGTTTTTCTACCGCGCAGAAGCTCGACAAGCTCGGCATGCGCGGCAGCCACACCGGCGAGATGGTGTTCAACAACGTGGAAGTACCCGACGACAACATTTTGGGCGGACTGAACAACGGCGCCAAGGTGCTGATGAGCGGGCTGGACTACGAGCGTGCGGTGCTGGCGGCCGGGCCGGTGGGCATCATGCAGGCGGTGATGGACAACGTGGTGCCCTACATTCACGACCGCAAGCAGTTTGGCCAGAGCATTGGCGAATTCCAGTTGATCCAGGGCAAGGTGGCCGACATGTACACCACGCTACAGGCGGCGCGCGCGTTCCTCTACACCATCGGCAAAAACCTCGACCAGTTGGGCACCGACCATGTGCGTCAGGTGCGCAAAGACTGCGCCTCGGTGATTTTGTGGTGCGCTGAAGGTGCCACCAAAATGGCCGGTGACGGCATCCAGATTTTTGGCGGCAACGGCTACATCAATGACTACCCGCTGGGGCGCCTGTGGCGTGACGCCAAGCTGTATGAAATCGGTGCCGGCACGTCAGAAATTCGTCGGATGCTGATCGGGCGAGAATTATTTGCCGAGACATGCTAGACCTCTCGCTGAATCACCTGTTGAACAACAACCGCGCCTGGGCGACGCGGATCGAGCGCGAGCAACCTGGCTTCTTTCAGGGCTTGGCGCGCCAGCAGCAGCCCAAATATTTATGGATCGGCTGCTCTGACAGCCGCGTGCCGGCCAACGAGATCATTGGCCTGGCACCGGGTGAGGTGTTCGTGCATCGCAACATTGCCAACGTGGTGGTGCACTCGGACCTGAACGCGCTGTCGGTCATCCAGTTTGCGGTGGACCACCTCAAGGTGGCGCACATCATGGTGGTGGGGCACTACGGTTGTGGCGGCGTGCTGGCCGCGCTGCGCGGCACCCGCGTCGGGCTAGCTGATAGTTGGCTACGCCACGTGCACGATGTCAAGCTGCGTCACCGCCGTCGTCTGGAACACCTGGACGTGTCTGGGCAAGAAGACACGTTGTGCGAGATGAACGTGATCGAACAGGTGGGCAATGTGGCGCTGAGTAACGTGCTGCAAGACGCCTGGGGGCGCGGCCAAAAGGTGGCAGTGCACGGCTGGTGTTACGGCCTCAAAGACGGTTTGGTGAAAGATTTGGGTGTCACCATGCAGGGCAGCGCCGAGGTGGTCGATGTGTTTCGTAACGCCTTCAAACGCTACCCACGCGCCGCCATGCCACTGATAACACCCTAAAAGAGACAAGCCACCATGTTCCCGACCCGCCTGGACTCCCGCGTCGCCTACGACATTGCCAAAGCCATGATGGATGGCTTTAACCGCCACTACCAACTGTTTCGCACCGAGTCCGCCCGTGCCAAGCACCGTTTTGAGACCGCTGACTGGGCCGCGCAGCAGCGCGCGCAACGCGACCGTATCGAGTTTTACGACCTGCGCGTGCGCGAATGCATGCTGCGCCTGGCGCGTGAGTTCAAGGCCGAAGAGCAGCCGATGGATGTGTGGCATCAGGTCAAGCTGCACTACATCGGCTTGCTGGTGGACCATCACCAGCCCGAGCTGGCCGAGACGTTTTTCAACTCGGTCACCACCAAAATCCTGCACCGCAGCTATTTTCAGAACGACTTTATCTTTGTCCGCCCCGCCGTCAGCACCGAATACATCGACTACGACGAAAGCAGTGCGCACCCGACCTACCGCGCCTACTACCCGTTGACCAGCTCGCTGCCAACCGAACTGCGGCGCCTGGTGCAAGACTTTGGCCTGCGCCGCGAGTTTGACGACCTGCCGCGCGACATCGACCGCGTGACGGGCGTGGTCAACGATCTACTAGGTGCCACCAAACGGCACGCCAATTTTCAGATTCAGGTGCTCTCGAGCCTGTTCTACCGCAACAAGGGTGCTTACATCATTGGCAAGTTGATCAACGGTTTTTCTGAGCTGCCGTTTGCCTTGCCGGTTCTGTACATCAAGGGCGACACTCAACTGGTGATCGACGCGCTGCTGCACGGCGAGGACGACCTGCATGTGCTGTTCAGCTTTGCCCGCGCTTACTTTATGGTCGATATGGAAATCCCCAGCGCCTACGTGCAGTTTTTGCGCGGCCTGATGCCGCGCAAGCCGCGCAACGAAATTTACAACGCGCTCGGGCTGGCCAAGCAGGGCAAAACACTGTTTTACCGCGACTTTTTATACCACCAGCGCCATTCCACCGATAGCTTTCGCATCGCCCCGGGCATCAAGGGCATGGTCATGCTGGTGTTTGACTTGCCCAGTTTCCCGTATGTGTTCAAGGTCATCAAAGACTTTTACCCACCCCCCAAAGACACCAGCCGCGAACTGATCAAAAGCAAGTACCTGCTGGTCAAGCAGCACGACCGCGTCGGCCGCATGGCCGACACGCTGGAGTATGTGGAGGTGGCTTTCCCGCGCGAGCGCTTTACCGACGAGCTGATTGCCGAGCTTGAAAAGTTTGCCCCAAGCCAGCTCGAGATCAGTGACCGCGATGGTGACGGCCAGTTGGAAGTGATCCTCAAGCACGTCTATATCGAGCGGCGCATGATTCCGCTCAACATTTACCTGCAGGAGGCCTTCGATGCCGGTGGCGCCGACCCCAGCAACACCACGCCAGAGGCGCTGCACGCACGCGCGAACATACAGCACGCGGTGGTGGAGTATGGCAACGCGCTCAAAGACCTGATTGCCGCCAACATTTTCCCCGGCGACATGCTTTGGAAGAACTTTGGTGTGACGCGCCACGGCAAGATCGTTTTTTACGATTACGACGAAATCGAGTCCATGACCGACTGCGTCTTTCGCAAGGTGCCCACGCCGCGCAATGAAGAAGAAGAGATGAGCGGTGAAGTCTGGTACAGCGTGGGACCGCACGACGTGTTCCCCGAAACCTTTGGCCCGTTTTTGCTGGGTAACCCGGCCGTGCGTGAGGTGTTCATGAAGCACCACGCCAACCTGCTGGAGGCCGCCTACTGGCAAAAGATCAAGGACCGCATCCTGAGCGGCCATATGTTTGACGTGTTCCCGTATGACCAGAGCAAACGCTTTAACCAGCAACACCAGGCGTCTGATCTACCAGAATCAATTTGATAGTTGCCTGCGCTTATATAGCAAGGGCTAGAACCATTTTTTACTTGTAACTTCAAAGGACTCAAAATGACAGACCCGATCGTTATCGTTAGCGCCGCCCGCACCCCGCTGGGCAGCTTTCAGGGCGACTTTGCGGCGCTGGCCGCGCATGACCTGGGTGGTGTGGCCATCAAAGGCGCCTTGGAGCGCGCCATGCAGGGCGCCACACTGACCCCCGCCATGGTCGATGAGCTGATTTTTGGCAACTGCCTGATGGCCGGTCAGGGCCAGGCCCCGGCGCGTCAGGCCGGCTTCAAGGGCGGTTTGCCGAAAAGCACCGGCGCTGTCACGCTGAGCAAGATGTGCGGCAGCGCCATGCGCGCCACCATGTTTGCGCACGATATGCTGGTCGCCGGCGGGGTCGATGTGATGATGGCCGGTGGCATGGAAAGCATGACCAACGCACCCTACCTGCTGCCCAAGGCGCGCGCCGGTTACCGCATTGGCCACGACCGCATCTTTGACCACATGATGCTCGACGGCCTGGAAGACGCATACGAGCCCGGTCGCAGCATGGGCACCTTTGGCGAAGACTGCGCCGCCAAATACGGCTTCACCCGGGCCCAGCAAGACGCCTTTGCCACCACCAGCGTGCAGCGGGCGCAGGCAGCTACCACCGCGGGTGCGTTTGCGCCAGAGATTGCGCCAGTCACCGTCAAGGGCCGTGCCGGTGACACGGTGATCAGCATCGACCAAGGCCCGGGCAAGGTCAGGCTCGACAAAATTACCAGCCTGAAACCTGCCTTCAAAAAAGACGGCACCATCACCGCGGCCAGCAGCTCCAGCATCAACGACGGTGCGGCTGCACTGGTGCTGATGCGCGCGTCCACCGCCGCCAAGCTGGGCTGCACGCCGCTGGCGCGCATCGTCAGCCACGCCGTGTTTGCGCAAGAGCCCGAATGGTTTGCCACCGCACCAGTAGGCGCCAGCCAAAAAGCGCTGGCCAAAGCCGGCTGGAGCGTGAAGGATGTAGAACTGTGGGAGGTGAACGAAGCCTTTGCCGTAGTGCCAATGTCGCTGATGCACGACCTCAACGTTAGCCACGAGATTCTCAACGTCAACGGCGGCGCTTGCGCGCTGGGCCACCCGATTGGCTGCAGCGGCGCGCGCATCATCGTCACGTTGCTCTACGCCCTCAAAGCCCGCGGCCTGAAAAAAGGCCTGGCCACGCTGTGCATCGGCGGCGGCGAGGGGACCGCGGTAACGGTTGAAATGCTCTAACTGCCATGCCTGCACAGCCTCTTCCAATGATGAAATTGCCCCGTCATTCCCGCGCATGCGGGAATCCAGGGTTTGTTGAGATGCTGGATTCCCGCCTACGCGGGAATGACGGCCAGCAGTTGCGTGGGAATGAAGCTTGGCGTGTGCCACTTTAAGAGAAGTAGCTGCCAGCCTTTGCATATCAAGGGCTGGTAACCATTTTTATCTAATTTTTCTCAAACGGGCTTTGCCATGCTGTTAACTCAAGACCAGGAAATGATCCGCGACGCGGTGCGCGACTTTGCCCAAGCCGAACTGTGGCCCAACGCGCCCCGGTGGGACCAGGACCATACCTTTCCCAAAGTCGCCCTGCAAGGCCTGGCTGCGCTGGGCTGCTACGGCATCTGCGTGCCTGAAGAGCTGGGTGGCGCCGGGCTGGACTACCTGACGCTGGCGCTGGTGCTGGAAGAAATCGCTGCCGGTGACGGTGGCACCAGCACCGTGATCAGCGTCACCAACTGCCCGGTCAACGCCATCCTGATGAAGTTTGGCAATGCAGCGCAGGAAAAGCAGTGGCTGGAGCCGCTGGCGCAGGGTCAGATGCTGGGTGCGTTTTGCCTGACCGAGCCGCACGTCGGGTCAGACGCGTCAGGCCTGCGCACCAGCGCCGTGAAAGACGGCGATGCTTATGTCATCAACGGCGTCAAACAGTTCATCACCAGCGGCCAAAACGGCGACGTCGCCATTGTGATTGCCGTGACCGACAAGGGCGCAGGCAAAAGAGGCATGAGCGCGTTCATCGTGCCCACCGCCACACCCGGCTACACCGTGGCACGGCTGGAGCAAAAATTAGGCCAACACTCCAGCGACACCGCACAAATCAACTTTGACAATTGCCGCGTCCCGCTTGAGAACCTGATCGGCACCGAGGGCCAAGGCTACGGTATCGCGCTGGGTGGCCTGGAAGGCGGGCGCATCGGCATTGCCGCGCAAAGCGTGGGCATGGCGCGCAGCGCCTTTGAATTTGCCGTGCGCTACGCCAAAGAGCGCACCAGCTTTGGCACGGCGATCTTCAACCACCAGGCGGTCGGTTTCAGGTTGGCCGAGTGCGCGACTCAATTGGAAGCAGCTCGCCAACTGATCTGGCACGCCGCCAGCTTGCGCGACGCCGGTCGTCCGTGCCTGAAAGAAGCCGCCATGGCCAAGCTGTTTGCCAGCGAAATGGCTGAGCGCGTATGCAGCGCCGCCCTCCAGACGCTGGGCGGCTACGGTGTGGTGCGCGACTTTCCGGTAGAGCGCATTTACCGCGACGTGCGCGTCTGTCAGATTTACGAAGGCACCAGTGATGTGCAAAAGATTTTGATCCAGCGCGCGCTGGCGTGAGCGTGCGGGGCGCGCTCCTGGGCGGTTTATTGATGTCGCTCACGCTGCACAGGGTTACCGTCATTGAGCGTCGCGGGACAGACTTTTAGCACTGCCCTCAACCGTTCATATCAATTGATGCCGCGGGTTAATGCTGATTGCGTGGACCTCACAAACTGTTACTTTCCGTTAACTATCGGGAGAAGCGCCCATGTTTTCGGTGTATGGCACAACCGGTCAATTGTTTCGCGGCAGCATGGAGCAACTGCAGCAAGTGGGCGGCGTTGGGGCGCTGGCGCGTAGTCGCCACAGCCAACCGGTGGCACGCGACGGGCGCGACCTGGCCGACGATCCCGGCGGGGCGTTTTTGCCCGACCTGAAGCGGCCAGCACCCAGGGCCGAGACGCATCACGACGCGCTGGCAGCCTATGCTCAGTCCGAAACCCACCAGCGCCACCCTTTGTCCACCGTGGCTGACTTGATGAGCCGCCAAATTATTACCCTGTCCAGCAGCGCCAGCGTGCTACAGGCCTGGCAACTGCTGGCTGAACAAGGGGTCGGTCAAGCGCCGGTGGTGAACGAACAAGGGTTGCTGGTGGGTTTGCTGACGCGCGCTGATTTGATGAAAACCGAGCGCTTGCCAACGCCCGATGCACACGCCCTGGTGTGGCGCGCGCTGATGCAACAAAACGTGCAAGACATCATGTGGACGCCGGTACCCAGCGTCGCTCCTGAGTCCGATATTCGCCGAGTAGTGCGGGTGCTGCTCGACACCGGCTTCCCGGGCCTGCCGGTGGTGGACGAGGTTGGTACGGTCATCGGATTCATCTCGCGCTCGGATATTTTG
>JAQTSL010000420.1 GCA_028711355.1 Rhodoferax sp. | reverse complement strand
TCGCCACCATGGTACTGGGCGCGTTGCTGCTTACCGGCATCGGAACCAACGCGGTCATGTATCCGTTGGCGCTAGGTGCGGTGTCGATCGTGGCCTCGATCATCGGCTGCTTCTTTGTCAAGGCCAGCCCGGGTATGACCAACGTGATGCCGGCGCTGTACAAGGGCCTGGCGGTAGCGGGCATCCTGTCGCTGGTGGCGTTCTTCTTTGTCACCCAATGGCTGATTCCTGACAACGCCATCGTCGCCAGTGGCAGCCAGATGCGCCTGTTTGGTGCCTGCGCCGTCGGCCTGATCCTGACCGGCGCGCTGGTCTGGGTTACCGAGTACTACACCGGCACCCAGTACCACCCAGTGCAACACATCGCCGAAGCCTCCACCACCGGCCACGGCACCAACATCATTGCCGGTCTGGGCGTATCGATGCGTTCCACCGCCTGGCCGGTGCTGTTTGTCTGCGCTGCCATCTACACCGCTTACACGCTGGGGGGCCTGTACGGCATCGCCATCGCTGCCATGTCGATGCTCAGCATGGCTGGTATCGTGGTCGCTTTGGACGCCTATGGCCCGATCACCGACAACGCCGGTGGCATTGCCGAAATGGCCGAACTGCCCAGCAGCGTGCGTGACATCACCGACCCGCTGGACGCGGTGGGCAACACCACCAAGGCTGTGACCAAAGGTTACGCCATCGGTTCTGCCGGTCTGGCTGCGCTGGTGCTGTTTGCCGACTATACGCACAAGCTCGACGCTTATGGTACACACATCACGTTCGACCTGAGCAACCCGATGGTTATCATCGGCCTGTTCATTGGTGGCCTGATTCCTTACCTGTTTGGTGCCATGGCGATGGAAGCGGTTGGCCGCGCGGCGGGTAGCGTGGTGGTTGAAGTGCGCCGCCAGTTCCGCGAAATCAAGGGCATCATGGAAGGTACCGCCAAGCCCGAATACGGCACCGCTGTCGATATGCTGACCAGTGCCGCCATCAAGGAAATGATGATCCCGTCGCTGCTGCCGGTGGTCGCCCCGATTTTGGTCGGTCTGATCCTCGGCCCGGCTGCATTGGGCGGTTTGCTGATGGGCACCATCGTCACCGGCTTGTTTGTGGCGATCTCGATGTGTACTGGCGGCGGTGCCTGGGACAACGCCAAGAAATACATAGAAGACGGCCACTTTGGCGGCAAGGGTTCTGAAACCCACAAGGCGGCGGTGACTGGCGACACCGTGGGCGACCCCTACAAAGACACGGCCGGCCCGGCGGTCAACCCGCTGATCAAGATCATCAACATCGTGGCGCTCTTGATCGTGCCGGTGATGATGAAGATTCACGGCGCGTAAGCAACTCGCCTGCGCAACAACAAGCCCGCTTCGGCGGGCTTTTTTGTGACCGTGCCAAAATCAGTCGCAAACCAAAATGACACCGACATGACCGAATCCCACACGCACCGCGTGATCCCGCTGCAAGACCTGCGCCCGCTGTCGTTGCCGCTGCCTGTGGCGGCACAGCAACCAGGCCAGCGCATCAGCGCCAACGGGCTGCTGGCTGACACCCGCGCGCGCGCGCTGCACGACTTGCGCATCAGCGTCACCGACCGTTGCAACTTTCGCTGCAACTACTGTATGCCCAAAGAGATTTTCGGCACTGACTACCCATACCTGCGTCACGCCGATTTGCTGAGCTTTGAAGAAATTACCCGTCTGGCGCGCCAATTCATTGCGCACGGCGTGCAAAAAATTCGCCTCACTGGCGGCGAACCGCTGCTGCGCAAGCACCTGGAACAACTGGTCGAACAACTCGCCGCCCTGCGCACGCTCGACGGCCAGCCGCTGGACATCACGCTCACCACCAACGGCTCGCTGCTGGCGCGCAAAGCCGCCGCGCTGAAGGCGGCCGGCTTGCAGCGCGTCACGGTCAGCCTGGACGGGCTCGACGACGCGGTGTTTCGCGCCATGAACGACGTTGATTTTCCGGTGGCCGACGTGCTGGCCGGTATCGACGCCGCGCGCGCCGCTGGCCTGGGCCCGATCAAGATCAACATGGTCGTCAAACGCGGCACCAATGAGCAAGAAATATTGCCGATGGCGCGCCGCTTTCGCGCCAGCGGTATGGTGCTGCGCTTCATTGAATATATGGACGTCGGCGCCACCAACGGCTGGCGCATGAACGAAGTGATGCCGTCCAGCGAAGTCGTTCAACAGATTCAGACCGAATTGCCCCTGATACCGCTGCAAGCCAGCCAGCCGGGTGAAACCGCGCAGCGCTGGGGTTATGCCGGTGCCGACGGTCAATACGACCCCGGCTTAGGCGAAATCGGCGTTATCAGCAGCGTGACGCAGGCGTTTTGCCACAGTTGCAACCGCGCCCGCCTGTCCACCGAAGGCCAGTTGTACCTGTGCCTGTTTGCCGAAAAAGGCTACGACCTGCGCCAGCTCTTGCGCAGTGGTGCCAGCGACGCCGACCTGGCCAACGCCATTGGCCACATCTGGCAGGGCCGCAGTGACCGTTATTCAGAGCTGCGCAGCGCGCTGGCACCCGACACCGGTGCGCCGATCAAGCGCGTCGAAATGAGCTACATCGGTGGCTGAGGCGATGGCAAACGTCCATGGCAGCAAAGCACCCCAAAAAAATGATAAGAATATGTCATTGCGGGCCCCGACCCGCAATCCATGGACC
>JAQTSL010000419.1 GCA_028711355.1 Rhodoferax sp. | reverse complement strand
CATCTGTGTGACTGCCTCGCCCACCTGCGCCACGCCCTGGCTTTGTTCGGCGCTGGCGCTGCTGATTTCGCCAACGATGTCGGTCACGCGCCGGATGCTGGCCACTACCTCTTGCATGGTGCTGCCGGCCTGATCGACCAGGGCACTGCCAGCCTGCACCCGTTCGACGCTGGTGTCGATCAGCGTCTTGATCTCTTTGGCCGCTGCGGCGCTGCGCCCGGCCAGACTGCGCACCTCGCTGGCGACCACGGCAAAGCCCCGGCCTTGCTCACCGGCGCGCGCGGCCTCAACCGCAGCGTTCAGGGCCAGGATGTTGGTCTGGAACGCGATGCCGTCAATCACGCTGATGATGTCGCTGATTTTGTGGCTGGCTTGATTGATGCCCTTCATGGTGTCAACCACCTGGCCGACCACCTGGCCGCCCTGGATCGCCACGCTGCTGGCACTTTGCGCCAACTGGTTGGCCTGGGCGGCGTTGTCGGCGTTCTGGTGCACTTGCGAGCTGAGTTGCTCCATGCTGGCAGCGGTTTGCTCCAGCGCGCTGGCCTGGCTTTCAGTGCGGGCTGAAAGGTCGTGGTTGCCCTGGGCGATTTCGGCGCTGGCAGTGGCGACACTTTCGCTGCCTTGGCGCACCGCGTGAACCACCTGCGCCAGCCGCGCCTGCATACTTTGCAAGCAGGTGAGCAAGTTCGATATTTCATCTTTGCCAGTAACAACGATTTGGTGGGTCAAATCCCCCGCGGCGATGGCGTGCGTCAGGCCAACAGCATCCTGTATTGGTTTGATGACGCTGCGCGGGATGAACCAGATCAACGCAGCGCTGACTACCAGGATGACCGCTAACGCCACGATCAGCATCAGTTCGGTATGGGTAACCAGTTGGCTGACCCGTGTTGCAGCCTTGATCGTGCCATTCAGATTGAATTGCAAGATGGCTTGCATGGCTACGTCGGCTGCGCGGTATGCCATAGGTCCCTGGTCGGAAAAAATCCGACGAGCCAATTCCTTGAGTTCGTCGGGGGTGTCGCCGGCGGTGCCCGCGACCAGGTCATGGGCACGGTCGAAGTAGGTTTTGAGCTTGGTCTGGTAGTCGGCGTACAGGGCTTTCTCCTGATCTGCCATCGGGTTACCCGCCCCGTACGATTGCAAAGTGGCTGCGTAGATGCCAGTGGCTTTGTCCAGTGCTTGTTCAATGCCCTTGAGTTTGCTGTCAAAGGCCTGCGCAGACAGCGTATCGTGCTGCGCCACCCGGTCGCTGACATTCAGGTAGTGGTTGGCCAGATAATCTTTCATGCGACCGATGTTTTCGATCGCCGGAATCCACGACGTGACGACCTCGCCCGACTCGTATTTGATCCTCTGGTTTTGCCAGAGGGTGTTTCCTACCGCCAGTATCGCCAGCACCAGGATCATGAACAGACCCAGCGTAATACGGGCGCGCAGCCCCAATTGGTTAAGATTCATCGCAATTCCTTCATGTGGGATTTGATCGTTTTTGAAAGCGTCGTGTTCGTTCTTTTGCCGGGTCGTTACTGTGACACACCAAATGCCTCAAAGAGGATATCAAGCTATCGGGAATACCCGTAAGCCCGGTCCGAAAATGATCCGGCATCAGGGAAATTCCGAGCCTTCCAGCGACTTTTCCCCGGGTTTGTTCTGGTTGGAAAATGCGCATCAAAATTGCTAAAAAGTGCGTGCTGGACCTGTTAGGTAAGAGCGCCATGAGCATGGTCAAATATAGCTTTCCTTAACATAGATGAAAGCACTCGCCATTTTCGCCGGACCAGGCGCGCTCAAACACTTGCAACAAAACGGATTGCAAAGCGCTGACGTGTCGGCCATACCGGCGGCTGCCGGCGGCCCCAAGGGGTTGATCCTGGGGCCGCTGGACCGCTTCCTCTTTGGCCAGTGGCTGGCGGCATCCAATCAACCGGTTGACCTGGTGGGCGCGTCGATTGGCGCCTGGCGCATGGCAACCGCTTGCCTGAACGAGCCGGTGGCGGCTTTCAACCGGCTTGAGCACGATTACATCCATCAAGACTATCAACTGTTGCCCGGCGAAACCCGACCGGCGGCCCAGCGTGTCAGTGCGCTGTTTGGTGCCAACCTGCAAGCGTTCTATGGTGGGCGCGTGCCACAGGTGCTACAGCACCCGCGCTACCGCTTGCATGTGCTGACATCGCATGGGCGTGGCTTGCTGGCGCGTGAGCAACCGTGGCGCACGGCGGCTGGCTACGCCAGCGCATTTCTGGGCAACTTGCTGGCGCGCCGGGCCCTGGGTGGCTGGTTAGAACGGGTGGTGTTCTCCAGCGCAGTCGCAACTGCGCCGACCAGCCCGGCGCGCTTGCCGTTTGACGCCAGCGATTACCCGACCCAGCAGGTGCTGTTGACCGAAGCCAATTTCCAGGCCGCGCTGCAAGCCAGTTGCTCGATTCCGTTGGTGCTGCAAGCGGTGCATGACATTGCGGGCGCGCCCACCGGTGCCTATTGGGACGGTGGCGTGACCGACTACCACCTGCACCTGAACTGGCGTGGTCTGGTGCTGTACCCGCACTTTCAGCAAGCCGTGGTGCCGGGTTGGCTTGACAAGCATTTGCGCTGGCGCCACCGGGCCAGCGCGTTTCTGGACAATGTGGTGGTGCTGGCACCGCGCCCTGAATGGGTACACACTTTGCCCAACGGCAAATTGCCCGAC
>JAQTSL010000418.1 GCA_028711355.1 Rhodoferax sp. | reverse complement strand
AGACAAGGTGATGGAGGTGGCGCTGGAATCGGGCGCCGAGGACGTGATCACCGATGACGATGGCGCCATCGAGGTGCTGACCGCTTACCCGGATTTTGAGGCCGTCAAGAATGCCCTCGAAGCCGCGGGCTTGAAGCCCGAGATGGACGATGTGACCATGCGCGCCGAGAACCCGATTGAACTCACCGGCGACGATGCGGTGCGAATGCAGAAACTGCTCGATGCGCTGGAAGACCTGGACGACGTGCAAGAGGTCTATCACAACGCCGAGCTCGATACCGACGACTTATGAACCTATGAAGATACTCGTTATCGGTGGCGGTGGCCGCGAGCACGCTCTGGCCTGGCGGCTGGTGCAGTCGCCGCGCACGCACAAGATTTATGTGGCTCCGGGTAATGGTGGCACGGCGGCCGACCCACGCTTTGAAAACGTGCCGATTACCGACGTGCCGGCGCTGTGTGCCTGGGCGCTGGCGCAAAAAATTGTGCTGACGGTGGTGGGGCCAGAAGTGCCACTGGCCGCCGGTGTGGTGGATGAATTTCGCAAGCACGGTCTGCGCATTTTTGGCCCGACCCAGGCCGCCGCACAGTTGGAAAGCTCCAAGGCCTTTTCCAAAGCTTTCATGAAGCGTCACGGCATTCCCACGGCTGACTATGAAACCTTCTCAGACCCGACCCTGGCGCACGCTTACATCGACGCAAAAGGCGCACCGATTGTGGTCAAGGCCGACGGCCTGGCGGCGGGTAAGGGCGTGGTGGTGGCGATGACCGCCGCCGAGGCCCATCAGGCGGTTGACTTCATGCTGGTGGACAACACGCTGGGTGTCAGTCACAACGCCGGTGGCGCGCGCGTGGTGATCGAGGAATTTTTGCAAGGCGAAGAAGCCAGTTTTATCGTCATGGTCGATGGCAAAAACGTGCTGCCGCTGGCCACCAGCCAGGACCACAAGCGCTTGCTGACGGGCGACGCAGGCCCCAATACCGGCGGCATGGGCGCATATTCACCGGCACCGGTGGTGACACCCGACGTGCACGCCCGTGCCATGCGCGACATCATCTTGCCGACCGTGCGTGGCATGGAACAAGACGGCATCCCGTTTACCGGGTTCCTCTATGCCGGGCTGATGATCGACGCGCAAGGCAAGCCCAAAACGCTCGAATTCAATTGCCGCATGGGCGACCCCGAAACGCAGCCGATCATGCTGCGCCTGAAGACCGATCTGGTCGATGTGATGATGGCCGCCACCGAACCCGGGCGGCACGGCAAGCTTGATCAGGTTGAGCTGCAATGGGACCGGCGCACCGCGCTGGGCGTGGTGCTGGCCGCGCACGGCTACCCGGCGGCGCCGCGCAAGGGCGACGTCATCACCGGCATTGCGCCCGAGGCCGAAGACGCTTGCGTGTTTCACGCCGGCACCACGCGCCAGGGCGAGCAATTGCTGACCTCGGGCGGACGGGTGCTGTGCGCCACTGCGCTGGGTGATAACGTGCGCCAGGCGCAGCAACGCGCTTATGAGCTGGCTGGCGCCATTCATTTTGACGGTGTTCAGTACCGCACCGACATTGGTCACCGTGCCATCAAGGGCGGCGCAGCATGACGCTGGCGACCGGGCAAGGTGCCGCTGCCGACGTCAGTCAGTATTTGCGCGGGTTGCAGCGGCGCATCACGCAAGCGGTGGCCGAGCTCGACGGCAACTCCTTTCTGACCGACGTCTGGGAAAAAGACCCGGGGGAGCCGTTGCAAGGGCGTGGCATCACGCAGATTCTGGAAGGCGGCGCGGTGTTTGAGCGCGCCGGTTGCGGCTTTTCGCACGTCAGCGGCCCCAAGTTGCCGCCTTCTGCCACGCAGCACCGCCCGGAGCTGGCGGGCGCGCCGTTTGAGGCGATGGGCGTGTCGCTGGTGTTTCACCCGCGCAACCCTTACGTGCCCACGGTGCACATGAACGTGCGCATGATCTCAGCCAAGGCGCCAGACGGGTCTGAGGTGTGCTGGTTTGGCGGCGGCATGGACCTCACGCCGTACTATGGGTTTGCACAAGACGTGGTGCATTTCCATCAGACTTGCCGCGCCACGCTGCAGCCGTTTGGCGATGACAAGCACCCGCGCTTTAAAAAGTGGTGCGACGAGTATTTCTTTTTGAAGCACCGCAACGAGCCACGCGGTGTCGGTGGCCTCTTTTTTGACGACTTTTCAGAGCTGGGGTTTGAGCGCAGCCGGGCCATGATGCAGGCGGTGGGTGATTCGTTTTTGGCAGCCTACCTGCCGATCGTGCAGCGCCGCAAGGACACCGCTTATGGCCAACGCGAGCGCGACTTTCAGCTCTATCGGCGCGGCCGCTATGTGGAATTCAACCTGGTGTGGGACCGCGGTACGCACTTTGGCTTGCAGTCGGGTGGGCGTACCGAATCGATTTTGCTGTCAATGCCGCCGCTGGTGAGCTGGTCGTACCGCCAGCAGCCCGAGGCGGGTTCGCCTGAGGCGCTGCTTTACAGCCAGTTTTTGCCGCGCCGGGACTGGGTTTGAGCTTTAACGCAAGCCAGCTTCAAGCTACCGGGTCAGCGCTAGAGGCTGATTTGATCAGTTTGAAAATTTGAGTAGTATCCCCACCAGCACGCTGAATTGAGCCAGCGCCAGCCCGACAATCCACTTGAGTAAATCAAATTTCATTTCAGCGATTTTGCCTTCCAGGTGCTCAATA
>JAQTSL010000417.1 GCA_028711355.1 Rhodoferax sp. | reverse complement strand
CCATGGCATTGCCGATTGCAAGGTCGCATGGAGTGTCCACGGCGGATTGAGCATGAACATGCCGCTGCCATGCATGCCGAAGCCATCCGGTGAGGGCGTGTTGACGGTCAGGCTGACATGCAACCAGCTTTTGGTCGGCAGGCGTTTTAGCTTATCAATAAACGTTTGCAACTCAGGGCGCTGCAGTATTGGGTACCAGACGGCATATGTGCCGGTCTCGAAGCGTTTGAGGGCATCTTCCAGCGCTGTTGGCACACGCTGATAATCCTGTTTCTCTTCATACGGTGGGTCGATGAGTACCAGCGCTCGTCTGGGTGGTGGGGGCAATAGCGCTTTCAGCCCGGCAAAGCCGTCAATTTGTTCAATCTTGGCTCGACGCCCGGCATCCTGAAAGTTTTCCTGTAATAGTTTGAAGTCTGTTGGATGCAATTCAAACAGGCGCAGTCTGTCGTCTGCGCGCAAATTCTGGTTGGCAATCCATGGCGCTCCGGGGTACAGATTCATCCTGCCATCTGCATTCAACCTGTGGACTAACGTGAGGAAATCAGCGAGTGGTGGGGGAAGATCGTCGCGCGGCCACAGGCGGGCGATACCACTTTCGTATTCTGCATTTTTCGCGGCATAGCCTTGATCCAGTGCATACACTCCGGCTCCGGCATGCGTGTCGATATACCAGTAAGGCTTATCTTTCTGGTTAAGATATTGCAGCGACTGGTGCAATACGAAATGCTTCAGGATGTCGGCGTGATTACCTGCGTGAAAGGCGTGGCGATAACTCAGCATGAAATGTTGGCGAAGAAAATAACAAAAGGCCCATATTATGGGCCTTTTGTCGCTCCTGCATAAAGAGGATTACTTTTTGGCGGGTTTCTTTTCGATCTTGACTTCAGCTTTTGGGGCCTTGTCCTTTACTGCTTTGACATCAGTGGTCTTGCCTGCGGCGGCTGCCGTTGCATTGCCCACAGAAATGTCTTTCTTCACCTTGTCCACGGTGGCCTTGCCGAATCCTGGTACATTGTCCAAATCGTTGATAGATTTGAAATTACCGTTCTTCTTGCGGTATTCGAGGATGGCCTTGGCCTTGGCTGGGCCGATGCCATTGACGGTTTCCAGCTCAGCCTGGCTTGCCGTGTTGAGGTCCACTGCGGCAAATGCGGGCAGGGCGAATAGCAGGGTTGCAATCAGGGTGGTAAGTAGTTTTTTCATGTTCTTCTCCTCCATTGATTTGATGAATGATGACCAGCACAACTGGCGCATAAATAATGCGCCGATTAGCTTACACCAAACTGACTGATTGCAAATGAAAAAGCGGCGCAATCTTGCGATTGCGCCGCTTTGATCTTACGAACTAAAAACAACAACGGTCATTCGGGAAAATCCACACGTTCGCGCAGTTCCTTGCCCGCCTTAAAGTGCGGAACGTACTTTTCAGGTACTTGCACTTTGGTGCCGGTCTTGGGATTGCGGCCGAGACGCGGGGGCCGGTAGTTGAGACTAAAACTGCCGAACCCGCGTATCTCGATGCGCTCACCGGAGGCCAGTTTGTCGGCCATGGCGTCTAATACCGCCTTGACCGACAGCTCGGCATCCTTGACCACAAGCTGCGGGAAACGCGCCGCCAGTTTGGCGATGAGTTCCGATTTGGTCATGTCAACCCCGTAATTATTCGTTGTTCTTGCCATCCATCTTGGCTTTCAACAGCGCGCCAAGGTTGGTGGTGCCAGCATTACCGCTCTCGTTGCTGTACTTTTGTACGGCATCGGCTTCATCGGCCATATCCTTGGCCTTGATGGAGAGGTTGACAGTGCGGGTTTTGCGATCGACGCTGATGATCTTGGCTTCGATTTCTTCGCCGACCTTCAGGTAGTGGCTGATGTCTTCCACCTTCTCGCGAGCAACTTCGGAAGCACGCAGATAACCTTCCTGGTCGCCGCCGAGGTCGATCACGGCGCCCTTGGCATCCATGCTCTTGACGGTACCCTTAACCAAGGCACCCTTCTCGAAACCACCGGCAGCGCCGACAGGCTGTTCGCCGGACATTTGCTTGATACCGAGGGAGATACGTTCCTTCTCGACATCGATGCTGAGGATAACGGCTTCAACTTCGTCGCCCTTCTTGAAGCCACGGATGGCTTCTTCGCCGGTTTGGCTCCAGGACAGGTCGGACAGGTGAACCAGACCGTCGATGCCACCTTGCAGGCCGATGAAGATACCGAAATCGGTGATGGACTTAATTTGGCCATTGACCTTGTCGCCCTTCTTCATGGAGGCAGCGAAATCGTCCCAAGGATTGGACTTGCACTGCTTCATGCCCAAGCTGAGACGGCGGCGATCTTCGTCCACTTCGAGGATCATGACTTCGACTTCGTCGCCCAATTGGACGATCTTGGCCGGATGTACGTTCTTGTTGGTCCAGTCCATTTCGGAAACGTGGACCAGGCCTTCGATGCCCGGTTCGATTTCGACGAATGCGCCGTAGTCGGTCAGGTTGGTGACCTTGCCGAACAGGCGGGTGTTGACCGGGTAACGGCGGGACAGCGCAACCCACGGGTCGTCGCCCAGTTGCTTCATACCCAGGGAGACGCGGTTCTTTTCAGCGTCAAACTTGAGGATCTTGGCTTCGACTTCGTCGCCGACATTCAGCACTTCGGACGGATGCTTGACACGACGCCAAGCCAGGTCGGTGATGTGCAGCAGGCCGTCGATG
>JAQTSL010000416.1 GCA_028711355.1 Rhodoferax sp. | reverse complement strand
TTTCCCGCTTACAGCACGCCCATTTCTGTGACCAAGCCAGCGCAAGCGTTGCGCTGGCAAGCGTTTCAGGGCGGCCTGGTGGCCATCGGCCACAGCGGGGATGGTTTTTGTTTTGACAACGAAACGCCACGGCACCAGGTTTTTCTGCCACCGTATCAGTTGGCATCACGGCTGGTGACCAACGGTGAATTTGCCGCTTTCATCGCTGCGGGTGGTTACGCTGACCCGGTGCATTGGCTGGCCGAAGGCTGGGACTGGCGGGTGATGCAGCAACGCCAGCAGCCGCTGTATTGGCACGCGGATGGCAAGCAGTGGCAAGAATTCACACGGGGCGGACTGCACCCGCTGGATGTGCATGGGCCAGTGCAGCACGTGTCGTACTTTGAAGCCGATGCCTATGCACGCTGGGCCCAGGTCCGCTTGCCCACCGAGTTTGAATGGGAACACGCGGCCACCAGCGCCACAGCCGCAGGCCAGCCGCTACAGCAGCTTTTTGATGCAGCCTGGCAATGGACCGCATCCAGCTATGCGCCTTACCCGGGCTTTCGCACTGCGCCGGGGGCCGTGGGCGAATACAACGGCAAGTTCATGGTCAACCAATACGTGTTGCGTGGCGGTTCTGTGGCCACACCCGCCGGGCATAGTCGAGCCACTTACCGCAACTTTTTTGCGGCCAGCGCGTGCTGGCAGTACACCGGCATCCGGCTGGCGCGCGACGCTGCCTGACAGCGCGTTGACCCATCAAGCCTCAGGCACTTCCACCACCTGCACACCGCGCCAGAACGCCACATGGTTGGCAATGTTGGCGGCGACCGCCTTTGGTTCAGGGTAGAACCAGGCCGCGTCCTTGTTGGTTTGTCCGTCAACGACCACGTGGTAGTAGCTGGCCACGCCTTTCCAGGGGCAGGTGCTGTGGGTGGCGCTGGGCTGGAAATACTGCATATTCAAACTGCTGGCCGGAAAGTAGCGGTTGCCTTCGACGGTTTCAAAGGTGCTGGTTTTGGCAATCACGGTGTTGTGCCAGATGGCTTGGATCATGGGAGGCTCCGGTGTGTGGGGTGAGTGTTGGCGCCAGAGCGCTGCTTTGAAGCAGCTGGGAATCACTCACATGGCAGCATACTCACCCGCGGCACGTGGGCGAAGTGAACGGGCATTTCAGACGCACCAGGGTCGTTTGCCCCAGGAGCTCGCCCGTGCCGGCATCACGGACATGAACAGTACCAACGTGTATTTGGAGCAGGTCTACCGCTCAGCCCACAACCGGGAGTTTGCTGTTGCCAGCACATTGGAGGGTTCGGCCTATGTGCCTTTTATCCATGGCTACTTGCCCGACCTCCTGTGTAAGCAACATGATCGCAGGGTCGATAACGACAACTGTGTGCGTTTTGAGGGTCTGACTTTGCAGATTCCCGCTGACGAGCATCGCTATCACTATGTGCGCACCACGGTGCGAGTTCACCGCCATGTAGACGGCACACTGGCGCTGTTTCATGGACCGCGCAAGCTCGCCGGATTTGATGCCAGAGGACATACCGTAACCAAGAAGGAGGTGACAAGGCTGGCCGCATGAGGGCCCTCACATCAGATCGCGCGATGGCTGTAAAGCTGCTTCGGGCTACGCCCTTCGCACCTTTACAGCCATCGCATTCCGAACCAAAGAGAAAGCGGACAGTTCTATTTACTGCTGACAGATATATCCGCAAAGTGTTAATGATTTAACCTGGATTTCTCGGTTGGATTCGCCCAAGTGGGCTGCTGGCGTAGTCCGGACTTTTTGGCTCGGTCTTGTTGGGTGCAGTCGAGTGGTAGCCAGACGGTTAATTTGGCTTGTCCTTGGACTGCTTCGTAGTTAACCTGCCCACCCAATTGGGTAACAAAGCGGCGGCCACCCGTGCGCCACCTATCGCAACTTCTTTGCGACCAGCGCCTGCTGGCAGTTCAGCGGCATCCTCCTGATGCGCGATGCTTAAGTCTGCGGTACCTGCACCACTTGAACACCGCGCCAAAACGCCACGTGACCGGCAATGTTGGCTACCGCTGACTTGGACGCAGGGTAAAACCACGCGGCGTCCTTGTTGAATCGGTCGCCACTACGGGGTATCCCCTTAGGTCCAACGCCTTGAACCAGGAGACTTGGCCAACTCGGTGAAACAAGGGCCCGCTCGCATGGCTTTGCCGTAGGCGCTCCAAATAGCCTTTGGCACCTTCTGTTCTGTCGCGAACGTCTCCCACGCCTGCACGGCGGCAAAAACCTCCGTCACAGTGTCGCGCCAATCTTTGATTTGCATGTCACGCGCAACCTTGGCAATCGCCGCCAGTCGTGGAAGGCCTTCTCCGCTGATGGAAGTCGTGTGCTGTCCGCTCATGCCAGCGCTAAAAGTCAAATCGAATGCCTTGGTCATGGCCCACCCGCGCGCATTGCGGACGAACGCAAAATTTTTCACATGGTCGTCCTTGTTATGCGCCAGAACATTGAAGACCATCAGGCGCAAGGCCCGGCCGACCTCGCGAGCGTCTTTTGTGGCCATGAGCGTTGCCTTGAGCAAATCGCCATAGTCCATGCTCGGCATCCGGTGCGACGCTTCGAGCATGCCCCCGAGCGAGACCACGTGCTTTTTGGCGTTACCCTCCCGGTCGAAGCGCCGGACAGCGAAGAAGTCCTCGCGCTTTCCCCGCACCTTGACTGAAATCAACCTGGTAGGTGGCATGTCGAGCTTGGCCGCC
>JAQTSL010000415.1 GCA_028711355.1 Rhodoferax sp. | reverse complement strand
CTGCACCCCGCGCCACTTTCGCCTCTGGCACGGCAACACTCTGCCACGGCGACAAAAGCGTTTGTACTGGCATTCCAGACCAAGCGATAGGTTTTGTTCATGGTAATCAAAGCGTTAGTAATACAGACTGGCACTCAGCCAGAAGCGATTTTTGACCAGTGTGCCGTCGGTGTCGCTGCCGTCGGGCTGCGCATTGGGGTTGCGGCCAATGCGCTGCGCCCAGGTCAGGCGGGCATCGATATTTTTTTGGTTGGACCAAGCCAGACTGAGACCAGCGCCGCTCAGGATTGCCTCATTGGGCGTGGGCGCGCCGGCAAAGGCGTTGTCAGTGTTGACCTGTGCCCGGCCCCAGTCATAAAAACCAAGCAGCGCGAACTCGGGTGACAGGCGCGTTTGCAGTTCAATGTTGACCAGTTGGCCGACGCTGCCAGCGGCCTCGCTGGCCGCATAGGCCCGCACGGCGCTGCTGCCGCCCAGGTAAAATTTTTCTGCTGAGTCGAGGTTTTTGTTGGCCAACTGCCCCTGTAGTGAGGCCATCAGCGACAGGCGTTCGTTGATCGGTTGCTGCCGGCTGATGCGATAGCCCAACTTGGTGAACTGACCTTGCGTGCGCGCGGCAAGCGCGTCGCCGGCGGCGTTGGCCGACCCAGCCAGGTCAACGTTGCCGGTGGTCAAATTCAGGCTGGCGGTGGTCACGCCGTTGCCGACACCGCTGTGACGGCCGCTCACACTCAAGCCCAATGTGTTGATGCGATAGTTCGACACCGGGATGTTGCCCGCATCGTTGACGTAGTTTTTGTGCTCTGCGCCAAGCGCAGCAGTCAAGCTGGCAGCGCGAGTGAGCAGCAGTGGGTAGCCCACATTCAGCCCCAGGGTGCTGGCGCTGCCGGTGGCTTGCAGCCCCGGCAAATTTGATTCAACCACCTGGTAGCTCAAATACGAGCCATTGACATCCACCACAACGCCAGTCAACCCGACTGGGCGCCGGTAGGACAGGCGGGCGTAATCGCTGCCCTGGGTGTGCATCAGGTTCAGATCAAGCGCGTCGCCGACCCATGTCGGGCTGGTCAGGCTGACATCGCCACTGAGCCGGGTGCTGCCGGTGGCGCGCGAACCGGTGTTGTCGAGCCGCACGTCGCCAGAGACAAAAGGTGTGTTGTTGGTTTGCAGCACCAGGTCGGTCTCACGGTCTTTTTGACCTGGCGCGAGTTTGCCCTTGACGACCACACCGGGCAGTTGTTCGAGCAACAAAAGGGCGCGATCAATTTGCCGGGTGTTGACTGGCTCGCCGGGGCGCTGGGCGGCCAAAACCCGGCCTTTCAGGAGTTCGGGCGTTACCCGCAACGCCGCATCAGCGGGGGTGCTTTGCAAAACAGCCTGCCCAAAGCGGGCCTCAACGATTTGAATGCTGACCTTGCCGCTGCTCACTTCTTGCTGAGGCAGGTAGCTGCGTACCACCCATCCGGCTTGGCGGTAAGCATCTGCAACCGCTGCGGCGACGGCCTGCAACTGGGCGTAGCTCAGGTGCTGCCCAAGGTATTTGGCGACCACCGCCTGCAACTGGGCCTCGCTCAAAAGCGTGTTGCCAGCAAATGCAAACGCCGACACCTGAAAGCTTGGCCCAACTACAGCCGCAGGGGGTGTGGCGCTTGGTTTGACAGGCTTGGGCAATTCGGGCAAGGCAGACGAGCGATCGCGTTGCAATTGCTGCTGCAAGGCGCCAGCGTCAACCGCTTGCTGGGCACTGGCGCTGGTGGTCAAGGCCAGCAGGGTCAGGGCGAAAACTTGGTGTCGAGTTTTGATCGGCATAAGGGTAGGCTCATTTCACAATGGACGTTGTCAGCGCACGCCGACGGTTGACTTCCAGCATTTTCCAGCGACAAATCGGCACGCTCACCAGCAGCTCTGCGCCGATCAGATAAATCTCGGCGTCTGACGACACCCGAAAGCCGACGCCTGGCGATACGCCGCCAATGACCGACTCTTCGGCAAAAAAATCGCCCGCCTGCAATTTTTCAACCAGTGTGTCACCGCTATACCGTTCCACCGAACCACTTTTGATCATGTGCAGGTGCTTACAGCGGCCGAGGTCAAAAGTGTGGCCAAACGGATACGACTTGGGAGTCAATCCCTGGGCCAACAGGTTCAGAGTGATGTAGGGGATGCCATCGCCAAACAGCCAGGTCTCAGCCAGAAAATTCCAGCCGAGCTGCAAACGTTCAATCTGGGTGTAAAGATTGTTGATACGGACGAAATCACGATACAGCTTGGCTGATATCTTGAGCGCGTGCACATAGGAGGTGGTTCGGTAGGTGTGGCGCGAAGGTTTCTCCCGCAAGGCTGATATTTCTCCGACCATGGTACCCGCCACCAGTTGACGTTTGATGCTTCGGTTGGCGTGGATCATTTCAACGTAGCCGCTGAGCAGCAAGTAAATGTACTCAGTTACTTCACCCTCACGGATGATGATCGTTCCTGGGTTAAAAACCGGCGTCTCATTGTTCAGAACCATGCGAAACTGGGCGCTTGCAACGTTTGAGAAATCTTTTTCGAGGTAGCCAAACGCCGAGCGCATGCCGTAGTCTTGAAACGAAGGAATCTACACATCGACCGTGCCAAAAGCAGCCTCTGAGCCAATTTCTTTTTGAGCATCAGTCATGGTGCTGTTGGAGGTATGCGCCAGCACGATTTTTTTGGTGCTGTCACATCGAAAATCTTCAGCCGACC